>JACMRO010000300.1 GCA_014376425.1 Rubritepida sp. | reverse complement strand
TGCTCGCGGCGGCGTGGCGGGCATAGGCGGCCATCTGGCCGAAGGCGAGCGCCGCCACGGGCAGGATCAGCGCCAACCAGCCATCCGCGCCGCCGGCCGGCAGCCAGCCCAGCCACACGGCGAACACCACGATCAGCATGATGCCGAGCCAGAAGCCCGGCATGGCCTGCGCCAGCAGCGCCAGCCCCTGCACCGCGGGCGACAGCGCCGGCCGCAGCGCCGCCAGCACGCCCAGCGCGACGCCCAGCCCGGCCGCGAGCGCGACCGCCCAGCCCAGCAAGGCCAGCGTCGACAGCAGCGCCGGCCACAGCAGCGCCGCTACCGGCTGCGCGAACAGGCGCGAGAAGCCGAATTCGCCGCGCAGCACCGCGCCCGCCCAGGCCAGGTAGCGGGCGGTGAGCGGCCGGTCCAACCCGTGCAGCGAGCGCAGCCGCGCGGCGTCCTCGGCCGTCAGCCGGGGGTCGGCCATGATGGCCAGGTCGATCGGGTCGCCCGGCATCAGGCCGAGCAGCATGTAGAAGATGAACGAGAGTGCGGCGGTGGTCAGCGCGATCTGCGCCAGGCGGCTCATCGCACCCGCCAATGCTCGATCCACAGCGTGCTGAAGTTGAGGTGGCCGGTCGGCCGGACACCGTCGAGCCAGGCCGGCCAGACATGCGCGTCCTGGCGGAACCACAGCGGCAGCGCCGGCAGCTCCTCCGCCTGGATGGCCTGCAGGCGCCGCCACATCGGCCGCCGCGCCTCGGGGTCGAGCGTGATGGGCAGGGCTTCGAGCAGCGCGTCCGCCTCGGCGTTGCGGAAGCCGGTGTAGTTCTGGCCCGACCAGTTGCGCTCGGCGCGCGGGATCTCGTCCGAATGCAGGCTGCTGCGCGGCACGTTCTCCGGCGACGACACCCAGGCGTAGAGCGCCAGGCCGGTGAAGCGGCGGCGCGACATGGTCTCGCCGAAGAAGACGCGTGGCGGCTCGTTACGTATCCGCGTCTCGATGCCCACGGCGCGCCACATCGATGCCAGCACCTGCTGCACCTGCTCGCGCGAGCGATTGCCCGCGGTGGTCATGAATTCGAGCGACAGCCGCTCGCCGGCGGCGTTGCGGCGGATGCCGTCGGGGTGGGGGCGCCAGCCGGCTTCCTCCAACAGCGCGGCGGCGCGCGCCACGTCGAACGGATAGTCGCGCACCGCAGGGTCCACCATGCGGTCAAGCGGGTTCACATGGCCGCGCGCCACCGTCTGCCGGCCCTCGAACAGCTGCGCCACGATGCGGTTGCGGTCCATGGCGTGCATCAGCGCCTGGCGCACCCGGCGGTCGGCCAGGATCGGGTTGTCGAGATTGGCGTCGAGATGCTCGAAAATCAGCCCGGGCTGGAAATGGAACTGGAAGCGGTTGCCGGTGCGGCGCTGGAGAGCGGCGGCCTGTTCCACCGGCAGTCCCAGCTCGCCGGCCACCATGTCGAGCTGGCCGGCCAGCAGCTGCGCCTCCATCGCCACGGTGTTCTCCACCGTGCGGATGCGGATGGTGCGGAAGGCGGGCGCGGGACCGGCCCAGGCCGGGTTGCGCTCCAGCGTCAGCCCGGCGCCGGGTTGAATGGCGGCTACACGGTAGGGGCCCGACCACAGCGCCGGGTTGGCCGGGTTGGTGTCGTATTGCGTGCGGGTGCGGTAGGCGGCCGGGCCTGACTGCCAGATCGGCCGTTCGACACGCGCCGGCAGCGGCTGGAAGTCGCCCATCGAGGCGAAGTCGAAGGTCACGCGATCGAATCGCAACGTGAAGCGGTCCGGCGCCTCGGTGATGAATTCGTAGGCGCTGCGGTAGAACTCGGCCGGGCCGAAGCCGGTGGCGGGGTCGCGCCCGGCCTCCCAGGCGAAGGCGAAGTCGGCCGCGGTGATGGGCGTGTTGTCGCCCCAGCGCAGCCCGTCGCGCAGCACGAAGGTGACGCGGATGCCCGGCCGGCCGTCCGGCGTGGTTTCCAGCGCGGCCAGGCCGTTCTCCAGCGTGGGCAGGTCGCGGCACAGGATGCAGGTCAGCGCCCAGCCCGCGTCATGCGCGGTCAGCGGCCGGCGCACCATCCCCAGCACGTAGGACTTCGCCGCCATGTTCTCGATGTTGGGGTGCAGCGTGGAGGGGTACTGGCTGATGCCGATGGTCAGCGTGTCGCGCGGTTGGGCCTGCGCTGCGGACATGCCGAAGGCCAGTGCGACGAAGATGCCGAGCATGGTGGCCGGACAGGCGGCCATTGCGGCGGCGAGCCTGGGCCGCCCGAGCATTCGCAGCCGCCTCATCCGGGCGCCGCCGGCATCGCCGCCGCCCGTTCCAGTGCCCGCGCGCCGCCTAGCGCCAGGTCGTCGCGCTACAGCGCCGCCACCACCTGCACGCCGCGCGGCATGCCCTCCGGCCCCAGCCCCACCGGCACGCTGATCGCCGGCTGGCGCGTCAGGTTGAAGGTGAAGGTCCAGGGCGCCCAGTCCTGCCACAGCGCCTCATGCGGTTTGAGCGTCGGCTGGTCGGCGGCGGGCGCGGCACCGGGCGTGGTCGGGCAGATCACCAGGTCGTAGCGCTGGTGAAAGCGCGCCATGGCGTGCGCTGCTTCGATCCGTAGCGCGTCGGCGGCGAGGAAATCGACGGCGCTCATACCGCCCTCGCGGCGCGCGACGTCCATGATGCCCCCATCCAGCATGGACTGCTGCTCGGGGCTCAACCCGGCGGCCAGCTTGGCCAGCGCCACCCCCCAAACGCGGCCGAAGATGGCGCGGGTGTCGGGCAATTCGGGCGCCGCGTCCTCCACGATGGCGCCCTGATCCTCCAGCCAGCGCGCGGCCTGGGCCAGCGCGGCCTCGCCGGCGGGGTCCAAATTCGGCGCGAAGCCCATGCGGCGCATCACCGCCACCCGCATGCCGGCCACGCCATCCTCGATGCCGGCCAGCCAGTCCCGCCCGTCATCGGGCAGGCAGAACGGATCGCGTATGTCGTGCCGCGCCATGGCGGAGAACATCAGCGCCGCGTCGCGCACCGAGCGGGTGATGGGGCCGGCCACCGCCACATTGGCAAAGGTGCCCAGCGGCCATTGCGGCACCCGCCCGAAGCTCGGCTTGAAGCCGACCACGCCGCACCAGGCGGCGGGAATGCGGATCGACCCGCCGGCATCGGTGCCGACATGCAGCGGCCCGAAGCTGGCCGCCGCCGCCGCCCCGGCGCCAGAGGATGAGCCACCGGGTGTGCGCTTCTGGTCCCACGGATTGCGGGTGATGCCATGCAGTGGGCAGTCGCCGGGGGACTTCC
>JACMRO010000299.1 GCA_014376425.1 Rubritepida sp. | reverse complement strand
TGCCGCGCGACCGGCATTGCTGGCTTCGGGGTGGGTGATGGCACCGTGCATATCGGCGGAGCCAGCCACCAGGCGCATCGCGGCGCCGTGCTGAGCCTCTGCGCCGACATCAAATCGGGCTTCCTGACCGGCGGCGATGACGGCAAGCTGGCCCGCACCGCCGAAGCCACCGAAGTGCTGGCGGAATACGGCAGCCGCTGGGTGGAGCATGTGGCCGCCCACCCGGACGGGATCCGCGCCGCCTCGGTCGGCCGGGCGTTGCACCTGCTGGACGGGCGCGGGGTGGCGCTCAAATCCCTGGCGCACCCCTCCACCGTGGCCGGCATCGCCATCGACCCGAAAGGCAAGCGCGTCGCCGCCAGCCACTACAACGGCGCCTCGCTCTGGTTCATCGCAGCAAAGGAGGACAAGCCGCGCCTGCTGGAGTGGAAGGGCAGCCACGCCGCCATCGGCTTCACCCCCGATGGCACGCATGTCGTCACCGCCATGCAGGAGATGTCGTTGCATGGCTGGCGGCTGACCGACGGTCAGCACATGCGGATGTCCGGCTACCCGACCAAGACGCATTTCCTCAGCTTCACCGCGAAAGGGCGCTGGCTGGCGACATCGGGCGCCGAGAGCGTGGTGCTGTGGCCCTTCCACGGCGGTGGCCCGATGGGCAAGGCCCCCACGGAACTGGCCGGCGGCGACGGCGTGATGTGCACGGCCGTGGCCAGCCACCCGCAGCATGAGGTGGTGGCGGCCGGCTTCGATGACGGGCTGCTGCTGATCGCCGAGGTCGGCAGCGGCAAGGTGGTGCCGGTGGCGCCGCCCGGCCGCGGCGCCATCACCGCCCTGGCCTGGAACGCCACTGGCAGCGCCCTCGCCTTCGGCACGGATAGCGGGTTCGCCGGCGTGGTCGATCTCGGCTCGCGCTAAGGCCGCCGCCCGGCAGCCGGCGTGCTGCGATCGACCCTCTGCTGACCAAGAACGGATGTCACCATGCTGCAGACCCGGCACCTGACCATGCCCGCCATCGGCCTTGGCACCTGGCCTATGAAGGGCGGGGAATGCGAGGCCGCCATCGGCACCGCGCTCGAGATCGGCTACCGCCATTTCGATACGGCGGAAATGTACGGCAACGAGGTCGAGGTCGGCCGTGCCCTGGCCGGTACGCCGCGCGACCAGTATTTCCTGACCAGCAAGGCGTGGTGGGACAAGCAGGACGGCGCTGCCATTCGCGCCGCCTGCCAGGCCAGCCTGGACCGGCTCGGGACCGGGTATCTGGATCTCTACCTCATCCACTGGCCTTCGCCGCAGCTGGACCTGCCAGATGCCCTGGAAGGGCTCGCGCGTATCCAGGCCGATGGGCTGGCCCGCGCGGTTGGCGTGGCCAATTTTCCCTCGGCGCTGTTGCGCCAGGCGCTGGCGCTCAACATCGCGCCGTTGGCCTGCGACCAGGTCGAGCATCATGCGCTGCTGCCGCAGGCGCCGCTGCTGGCGGTGACCGGCCCGGCTGACATGGTGCTGACCTCCTACACCCCGCTGGGCAAGGGTGAGGTGCCTGCGCACCCCGTCTTCGGGCCGATCGCGGCCAAGCATGGTGCCACCCGCGCCCAGGTCGCGCTGGCCTGGGCGATGGCGCAAGGCCGTGTGGCCGTCATCCCCAAGGCGGCCAGCGCGGCGCGCCAGCTGGAGAACTTCGGCGCCTCGCGCGTCGCCCTCGATGCCGCGGACATCGCGGCGATCTCGGCCATCCAGACCCGGAAACGCTTCGTCGATCCGGCCTTCGCGCCTGAATGGGATGTCTGACCCTTGCAACCCGCCCCCGCTCCGGGCGATTAGGCGGGCGATTCATGAAGCGAGGACGAGCCATGGCCGAACAGGATGACGACGAGGCACCGGAGCTGGGCATCGCGCTCGAGACCGTAGCCACCATCGCCGACCTCCTTAATGCCCTGGAGGATGACGATCTGGACGACGACGCCCTCGAGGAAGATGACGAGGACGAGGACGACAAGGATGACGAGATCAACGAGGAACTCGTCGAGGAGATGGTCAACGAGCTGAGCGAGCCTGAGCAGGCGGCGCTGGTGGCCCTGGCCCTGGTGGGCCGCGGCGACCACGAGGCGGAGGAATGGCCCGAAGCAGTGAAGGCCGCGGCCGCCCGCAACGCCAAATCCGACCCGGCGCAGTATCTGCTGGGGCTGGAAGGTGCCGGCTATCTGCTGGGTGAGGGGCTCTCCGCCTTCGGCATCTCGCTGGACGAGATCGAGCGATGAAGCGCATGATGCAGGTCATGCGGATTTTCCTGGCCGGCTTCCTGTTGTTGTCCGGCGCCGCCACGGCGCAGAGCTGGCCGAATGAGACCGGGCTGGCACGCGACGCCTTTCGTGGCTCGATCGATCAGCTGGACCGGTTTCGCAGCAATGATTCGCCCCGGCTGCAGGGGGAGGATGTGCGCGAGCGGGTGGGCGGCTGGGCCGGCGCGGTGCGCGGCTGGCTGGAACAGCAGGGCGAGAAGATCGGCCAGAATGAAAGCGATAGCGCTCGCTATTTTTCCCTACGCCGCGAATGGGAAGGCGATTTGGGGCGCCGGCGTTGAGGCGCGCCACATTGCTGCTGGGGGCAGTGCTGCTCGCGTTGACGGCCTGCGGTGACAATTCGCCCCCTGCACGGGCCGTGACCGGCACCGTACCGCCGCCGCCACCGACCCGTTTCGACGGCAATTATTCCGGCACCGCCTTCCGCAGCTTCGGCCCCGAATTTCAATGCGGCCGGCAGAGCAATCCGCTGGCCATGGTGGTGGCCCAGGAGCGTGCCACCGGCGCCCTGCCGCAACAGGGCCAGGCCACAGGCGTTGTCTCGGGCGATGGCAGCCTGACCTTGCGCAGCGGCCTGGACGCCGCCGAGCGGGTCGCTGGCCGGATCAGTGAACGCTTCGAATACACCGCCCGCTACCAGACACGCAGCTGCGCCTGGGACATCCGCCTCAACCGCGTGTGACCCTTCACCGCGGCTGATGATCGTGATCCGGCCATGCGGGCTGGGCGCGCGCTGGTCACATGCGATAAGGGACCAATCGAACCCGAGGGGACCCGCATGACCGATACGCTTTCCGACACCGCGCTGGATCAGCTCTTCCGCGAGGCCCGCACTCACTACAAGTGGCAGGACCGGCCGGTGAGCGACGACCAGTTGCGGGCGCTTTACGAAGTGCTCAAACTCGGCCCAACCAGTGCGAATTGCAGCCCGGCCCGCTTCGTCTTCATTCGCACGCCCGAGGCGCGGGCGAAGCTGAAAGAGGCGTTGAGTCCCGGCAATGTCGAGAAGACCATGACCGCGCCGGTGAGCGTAATTGTCGCGCATGATCCAAAATTCTACGACCAGTTGCCCAAGTTGTTCCCGCACGCTGACGCCAAGAGCTGGTTTAGCGGCAATTACACCCTGGCCGAACAGACTGCTTTTCGGAACGGCACCCTGCAGGGCGCCTATCTGATTATGGCCGCCCGCGCGATGGGGCTGGATGCCGGCCCGATGAGCGGTTTTGATTCGGGCAAGATCGAGGAGCATTTCCTCAACACCGAGGGCTGGAAGGCCAATTTCCTGATCAACCTTGGCTATGGTGACCCGGCAGGTCTGTCCCCGCGCAGCCCGAGGCTCGAATTCGCGGAAGCCTGCAAGCTGGCCTGAGGGGAAAGGGCCGCGTCTGGCCGGTCGAAGCGAGGGTGATGCGGCGCTTCAGGCGCCCGGCAGAACAACCTCGGGCGTGCGGCCTTTTTCCGCCAGGATGCTGCGGGCCAACTGTTCCCGCAGCTTCACCGCGTCACGCAGTTTGGCCAGCCGGCTGGCCGCACCATCGTTCCGCCGCTCGTCAAGCCAGATGATCGCGAGCGGCAGCACAGCCAGGGCGATCATGAAAAACACCAGCAGCCCCGGGGCAAGATGATTTGGCAGTGCCATGTAAGAGGGCAGCATGGAGGTCTCCTTCGATGGAAACGGTGTACGTGGCGTTGTCTGAACCTGCCCTGAGCGTTGTGTTCAGGAACGGTTCAGCCTCAAGGCAGTCTCATCCCTCCATGATGCGCTTCATGCTCCTGTTTTTGCTGTCATTTTCTATCCTCGCCGCACCTGCTGCCACCCAGGAGCGGCGCGATCACGAACGCGCCAGGGCAGCGCTTGAGGCAGGCGAGATACGGCCCCTCGCAGAGTTGTTGGCGGAGGTCGAACGCCGCTATCAGGGCCGGGTGATCGAGGCGGATTTGGAGCGCGATGACGGCTACTGGCTGTACGAGTTCAAGATCCTGCCATCGAACGGCAGGATGTTCGTCGTCGAGATCGACGCGGCCACCGGTGCCTTGTTGCGCAGTCGCGGTCCCGTCCAGGTGCGGCAGTGAGCGAGGATCATGGCTTCACCGCGCGCTGCCTGCTGCGCGCTGCCGCCTCCGCCACGTTGGCGACGCAGGAGGATGGCCAGCCTTTTGCCAGCCTGGTGACGCATGCGGTTGCACCCGACGGCGCCTTGTTGCTGTGGTTGTCCACCCTGTCGCGCCACACCCGGCAGTTACAGCGCGAGCCGCGCTGCGCCCTGATGGCACAGGCGGCCCCCGCCGAGGCCAATCCGCAAACCGCGCCGCGCGTCACGGTGACGGGCCGCGCGGCGCCGATCGAAGATCCCGGCCTGAAG
>JACMRO010000298.1 GCA_014376425.1 Rubritepida sp. | reverse complement strand
GCCCCAGACATAGGCGGCCAGCCCCAGCCCCTCCTCCTCCTCCGCCAGCATCTCGATGCGCCATGCGTCGATGACGATGTCCTGGCTGGCGGAGAGGAAGGCCACGACGACGGCGACCGCCACGGTGACGACGGCGGGGCTGCCCGGGTCGGTCCAGCCCAGGGCGGCGATGGCGAGGATGAGCGGCAGCTGGATCAGCAGCAGCCAGCCGCGCCGCTGGCCGAGCATTGGTGGCGCGACCTGGTCCAGCACTGGCGCCCAGAGGAACTTGAAGGAATATGCCAGGCCGATCAGCGCCGTCAGGCCGATATCGACCAGGCTGATCTGGCTCTCCGCGAACCACTGCCGCAGCACGAAGCCGGTGAGCGGCAGCGGCACGCCGGCAGAGAAGCCCAGCATGAGCAGAACGAGGAAACGGCGGTCACGCAGCATGGCGGCAGGGGTAACAGGGCCGCGGGTGGATGGCGAATTCAGTCGGCCCGGATGCCGGTGGCCTGCACCAGCGCGGCCCATTGCCGGCGGTCTTGCGCGATGTAGGCCGCGTCATCCGGCGTGGACACGGCAGCGGCGCCATGTCCTGGCGCGACAGCCGCTCCCGGAACGCGGGCGGCCCAGAAGTGCAATGGCGGCGTGAAGGGAGGCCACGATAGGCGGCGGCAGCCCTGCCGGGCCGTTATGCCACCTGAGCGCCATTGCGCGTATTCCCGCCCCGGGGCGCCGATGGCATACGCAGTGGATGCGAATCCTCTACCACCTGCCGCTCTCGCCCTATTCGCGAAAAGTCCGCCTGGCCCTGGCCGAGAAGCGCATCCCCTTCGAGCTGCGGCTGGAGAAGGTGTGGGACCGGCGGGAGGAGTTCCTGGCGCTGAACCCCGCCGGCTCCGTGCCCGTGCTGGCCGAGGAGAATGGCCTGACCGTGTCCGACAGCAGCGCGATCTGCGAGTATCTGGACGAGGCGTATCCGGACATCACCCTGTTCGGCCGGACGTTGGCCGAGCGGGCCGAGGTGCGCCGCCTGGTCGCCTGGTTCGATCTGAAATTCGGCCTCGAGGTCACCCAGAACCTTGTCTATGAGCGGCACCTCAAGCGCGCCATGGGCCGCGGCAACCCCGACGCAGCAAACATCCGCGCGGGCTATGCGGCGCTGAAGCCGCATCTGGACCACATCGGCTGGCTGGCGGAGACGCGGACCTGGTTGGCCGGGCCCAACATCTCGTTGGCGGATTTCGCCGCCGCGGCGCATCTGAGCGTGCTGGATTACACCAACGACGTCGACTGGAAGCACAATCTCGCCGCGCGTGAATGGTACGCGCGGGTGAAGTCACGCCCCGCCTTCCGCCCCCTGCTGGCCGAGCGCGTCAGCGGGCTGACGCCGCCCTCGCATTACGACGATCTGGATTTCTGAGCATGACTGACATTTTCGCCGTGATGCGGGGCCATGTGGTGGCGGCGTTGGCCCAGCTTCTGCCCGAGCAGCCGCCCAAGGCCTTCGCGCGCGTGGTGGTGGAACCGCCGAAGGACGCGGCGCATGGCGACATGAGCACCAATGCCGCGATGGTGGTGGCGAAGGCCGCGAAGGTCGCGCCGCCCAGGCTGGCGGCGGATTTGGCGGCGAAGCTGGCCGCGCTGCCGGAGGTGGCGGAAGCCACGCCGGCGGGCCCCGGCTTCCTCAACATACGGCTGGCGCCGGCCTACCTGCGGGCGCAATTGCCGGCGGTGCTAGCGGCGGGCGAAGGATATGGCGACGGTGTGCCGAACGGCCGGCGGGTGAATGTCGAATACGTTTCGGCCAACCCGACCGGGCCCATGCATGTGGGGCATTGCCGGGGTGCCGTGGTGGGCGATGCGCTGGCGCGACTGCTGGCCAAGGCCGGTTACGATGTGACGCGCGAATATTACATCAACGACGCCGGCGCGCAGGTGCAGGCTTTGGCCTGGGCGGCGTATTGGCGGTATCTCGAGGCGGCCGCTCGGGCCGG
>JACMRO010000297.1 GCA_014376425.1 Rubritepida sp. | reverse complement strand
GGGCGGGCAAATCCACCCTCTCCCGCCTGCTGTTCCGCTTCTATGACGTCACCGGCGGGCGTATCACCGTGGACGGCGCGGACATCACGCAGGTGACCCAGGACAGCCTGCGCCAGGCCATCGGCGTGGTGCCCCAGGACACGGTGCTGTCCAACGACACCACCCGCTACAACATCGGCTATGGCCGCCCCGACGCCACCGAGGAGGAGATCGTCGAGGCGGCGAAGCTGGCGCAGGTTCATGACTTCGTGCTCCGCATGCCCGATGGCTACGACACCATGGTGGGCGAGCGAGGGCTCAAACTGTCCGGTGGCGAGAAGCAGCGCGTCGCCATCGCGCGCACCATCCTGAAGAACCCGCGCATCCTGATCCTGGACGAGGCCACCAGCGCGCTGGACACCCGCACCGAACAGGAAATTCAGCAGGCGTTGCGGCTGGTTGCCGCGAACCGGACGACATTGGTTATTGCCCACCGCCTGTCCACCGTGGTCGATGCCGACGAAATCCTGGTGTTGCAGGAGGGCGAAGTGACCGAGCGCGGTACCCACACGCAACTCATCGCCCAGGCCGGCCTCTACGCCCAGCTGTGGCAGCGCCAGAGCGAGGCGATGGAGGCCGCTGAAGTGGCTGCCCGGGCCCAGGAGGCGGCGGGGCTCGACCGTGCGCAAAGCGCCCGCGCCCTGGCCGAGGGTGCCACGTGAACAAGACGTAATCTGACGCTTGCTTTCCGGGGCCCGCAGCCCCGCCCATCTGCCAACAAATGTCTGGGACACCACCAATGCAGCCAAGCCTCGACGGCGACGCGCCGGAAGATCTGAGCCATGCCGGGTCCATTGTGGACAAGGCCATCGAATATATGATGGAGCAGAAGATCACGCCGATTTCAGCCGCTTCCGCCATGCTCGGCGGCTGTCTGGGCCTGCTGTCACGCAGCATGGACGACCAGCAGGTGGCAAACGTCCTGCGCCAGGCGCTGCTTTCTGTGGAAAGCGGTGAGCTGCGCGAATTGCCGTCCCTGCCAACGCGTACGCGGCCCGAAGGCTAAGCGGAAGCGGCAGCCAGGGCCGCTCCGGCCAGCCCTGCTGCCGTCCGCATCGCGCGCCCGGCCCCGGAGCAGGCCGGACGTCCGCGCTCATTTTTCCACGGCGCCGCCAGCCTCCACCCATTCCTTGAAGCCGCCCAGGTTGCGCACGTCCGTATAGCCCATGTCCTTCAGCAGCTTTCCGGCCAGCGCGGCGCGGCTGCCGGCGGCGCAGTGGACGATGACGGTGGTGGCTCCTTGAAGAACCGCGTCCCCCGTCGCCGCGCCCGGGTCGGCCTTGAACTCCAGCGACCCGCGCGGGACCGTCACCGCTCCTGGTGCGTGGCCTGAAGCCTGCACCTCATGCGCCTCCCGCACATCGAGGATGACCACGCCGGGGCGCTTGGCGAGCGCCACGGCCTCTGCCCCGCTGATGCGCGGAACGGCGGCGTTGGCGGTGGCGATGAGTTCGGCGGCGGTGACGGGCATGGCGGTCTCCTTTTGCGAGGCCGCCATGATCGGCCTGTTGCTCGCCAGCGGTCTAGTCCCCGGCGCGCCCTGGGCTTGGGGCCGCCGTTTGCCAGCGCTATCCGCGCGGTCTGGCCATCGACGCGATGTACGTCGGTCGGCAGCCCGGGGTCGCCGCCTAGCCCTCGCACAGGGCGCCGCGGCGGGTGATGTGCGAGGGTACAGACCCCCGTTTGGGCCATTCGGCCGCAGCGGGGCTAACCCCTACAAACCCCGCAGCGCATCCCCGAACGCATCCAGCGTGGCCGTGACATCCGCCTGCGTGTGCGCCATCGACATGTAGAATTTGCTGTCGCCCTTGAGGATGCCGGCATCCCGCAAGTGCCGGTTGACGCGCGCCTGCATGGCGGCATCGGCGCGCTGCATGTCGCGGTAGTTGGCGATCTCGCCGGACGCATAGACCACGTCGAACAGGCTCGGCACGCCCACCACCTGGGCCTCGATGCCGGCGGTCCGGATATGCTCGGTCAGCCCGGCCATCAGCGCCCTACCCATAGCCTCGACGCCCGCATATGCGCCGGGCTGCCGCAGCACCTCCAGCGTCGCCAGCCCCGCCACCGAGGCGACCGGGTTGCCCGACAGAGTGCCGACCTGCATCAGCCAGCGATCCTCCGCCACCAGTGCCCGGTCGAAATGCGCCATGATGTCGGCCCGCCCGGCGATGGCCGCCAGCGGAAAGCCACCACCGATGATCTTGCCGAGCGTGCAGAGGTCCGGCGTCACGCCGTAAAGCGTTTGCGCGCCGCCATAGGCGAGGCGAAAGCCTGTCACCACCTCGTCGAAGATCAGCGGAATGCCGTGCTTCGCGGTCGCCGCCCGCACCGCCTCGAGAAAGCCGGGGCGGGGCGGGATCAGCCGCTGGAACGGCTCCATGATGACGCCGCCCAGCTCGTCGTGATGCGCCTCGATCAGTGCCACCGCGGCGTCGATGTCGTTGAACGGCGCCACCAGCATGTCGTCGGCCACGCGGGCGGGAATGCCGGCGGAATCGGGGATGGCGCGCGGGAAATTGGCCGCCCGCTTCGGCGCAAGCGACATCAACCCATGGTCGCTCATGCCATGGTAGCCGCCTTCGAACTTCAGGATCTTGTCGCGCCGGCGGAAGGCGCGGGCCAGGCGCATGGCATACATGTCGGCTTCGGAGCCGCTGGATACGAAGCGCAGCTGATCGGCGCAGGGCAACGCGTCCACGATCGCCTCGGCCAGGGCGATACCGGCGGGGTTGGTGGCGAAGAAGGTGGTACCGCGCGGCACCTGTGCCAGTACCGCTTCCACCACCGCGGGGTGGGCGTGGCCCAGGAACATTGGGCCGGAGCCCAGCAGATAGTCGATATAATCCCGGCCCTCGCTGTCGCGCACATGCGCGCCCTGGCCTTCGACGATCATCGGGCCGGCCATGTTGCCGAAATGGCCGCCTGGCAGCACCCGCGCGGCCGTGTCGATCAGCGACATTCCAGCACCCGTATATCGTAGACCGGGTGTTCCAGCGTGTTTACCGCCGGCGCGTTGGCGAACATCCAGCCACGGAATGCCGGGCCGGTGCCGCCGGCGGCGCGGCTGTCGGTGATCTCCAGCCAGGCGGCGGCGTCGGGCACTTCATCCGGTGGGCGGGCGTTGCAGGCGCGCAGGTCGATGCTCAGCGTGCCGAACTGCGCCGGCGTGCCGATGCGGGCCTGCAGCAGGGTGACGCGCGCCGTCACCTTGTCCAGCGCCTGCAGCTGGGCGACCTGGCGCGGCATCCAGCTTTGCGCCGCTGCGGTTAGCGGCAGCAGCAGGGCCTGCGGCAGCGTCCGGGCCAGCGGCAGCGTCAGCCATGCCAACCCGGCCGGCCTCATGCCGCGCGCCGACGCGGGCTGGGCAGCCCAGCCACCATCCCGGCCATGATCCGCCGCATCGCCGCCTCGTCCACCCCCATGATCACCGCGTCCTCCAGCATGTCGGCCAACATCTGCGCCGCTTCGGCATGGTTCTCTTCCAACATCTTGAGTTTCTCGCGGCAGGCGATGGGCGTGCCGTCGGCGCCGGGCCAGAGCGGCGGCGTGCTCATCGCGGCGGCGACGCGGGTGCCGCACTTTCGGCCGGCGGCGCCACCGGGCTGATCTGGGTGGCCGAGAAGATGAAGCGGCCCAGCAGACCCTCCAGGCTGACCGAGCCTTGCGTCTCGGTGATGCGGGCGCCATCGGCCAGAATGCGGTCGGCGCCGCCGGGCACGATGGACAGGTATTTGCCACCCAGCAGCCCGTCCGAGGTGATTTCGGCGCTGCTGTCCCCAGGCAGGCGCAGGCTGCGGTCGACGCGCATGGTGACGACGGCGTTGAAGCTCTGCGGATCGATGGCGCTGGCCACCACGCTGCCGACCTTGACGCCGGCGATGCGCACATCGGCGCCGTTTACCAGCCCATCGATCCGGTCGAACTGCGCCGTCAGGTTCATGCCCTCGGGCTGCGCGCCGCGGCCGCCATGGGCGACGGCGTAGTACAGGAACAGCCCGGCCACGAGCAGCACGCCCGCCCCGGTGAGCACCTCGACGGCACTGCGGTCCTTCATGGCGTCGTGTTGCCGCGGCCGCCATCGGGCGCCCAGGCCTCGTAATCGCCGGTCGTGACCCGGCGCTGGCCGCCGGAATAGTCGTGCCCTTTCGGGCGCCACGCGAGCGGCGTGCCGGTCAGGTTCGGCATATGATCTTTCTGCCAGGGGCGGCGGTTGGTGTCGTCCAGCGGCGCGTCGGTGGTGTGGTGCAGCCAGGCGTGCCATTCGGGCGGCACCTTGGTGGCTTCCTGCGCGCCCGGGGTGACCACGAAGCGGCGGGTCCGGTTGTACACCGGCTGCAGACGCCGGCTTTCGAAATAGGTGTTCCCGTACCGATCCTGGCCGATCTTGCGGCCGGTCAGACGGGCTGTAAGCATTTCAAGGAACGACATGGCGCATAGATGGCATGGCCGCCGGGGCCGCGCCAGAACCACCCGTTTGTCCACAAGGTTTTGTGGCCCGGCCGCCTCTCACCCACCATATACGGCTTTGCGGGGGGGCCGCGCCCCCTTAAGCTATCCCTATGGCACGCACCGACGGCACATTGTGGGAGGGCCTGGCGCTGACGCGCTGGAAACTGGGGGCCGACCCGGACGCGCCGCCGCGCGCCGTTGCCATCCCGGCGGGCTGGGAACGGGAGGCGGGTGAGGCGCTGGCCGGCCTGTTGCCGGGCCACCGCCCCGTCAGCCTGCCGCGCGCCGCTGAGGCCTGGATCGGCCGTGCCGTTACGCGCGGCGTGAAGGCCGGACTGCTGGACGCCACTGGCGCCAACCACCTGGCGGAGGGCCTGCGCGCGCTGCTGTTGACGCGGCGCGGCGCGCCCGGCGCCGAGGTCTGGCGCGGCAGCGCGGCCGAGGCGCGCTACGTGCTGAACCTGCCCGCCTTCCTCGACCCCGAAGGCGGCTTCGATTTCGAGGGCTATGCGGAGGCGGTGCGGATCGGCGTGCGCTTTCTCGATGCGCTGGGCCATGCCCGCGCCGGCCGGCTGCGGCTGGGCTTCGCCGACATGGCGGGGCTGCTCGCCGCATCGGGGCTCGCCTATGCCTCGGCCGAAGGGCGGCACGTCGCCGCCGGCATCGCCGCTTTGACCCGCGGCACCGCCGAGGCCGAGAGCGGCCGCATCGCCGGGCGCATGGGTGCGCGCGAGCCGGTGGCCCTGCTGTGGCCGGTGCCGCCCGCGGCCACTGCGCTGCCCGGCCTGGCCCAAGCCGCCCGCGCCGCACTGGATGCCGCCGCTGCCAGCCCCGGCCTGCGCCACGCCTCGATCCTGATCCTCACACCGCCCGACGCGGCCGAGGCGCTGTTGGGCGCGGAGACCGGCGGCCTGTTTCCCGCCGCCGGCGCCACCCGGGCGGTGGTGACCGAGGCCGGCCCGGCCGACATCCCAACCCGCGCCGCCATGGCCGCGGCCCGCCGGGCGCCCGCCCGCGTCGGGCAATTGCTGGCCCCGGTGCCGGAAACCGCACGGAAGCTGATGGCGGAGGCGGTGCGGCCCTTCCTGCATGGGGTGCCACCGGCGCCGATGGCCGTACCCGGGCCGCCCCGCGCGCTGGTGGAGCGGCCGCGCGCCCGCGGGCTGCTGGCGCACCCGCGCAGCCAGGGCGGGACCTTCCACGCATCCGTGGGCGGCCACCGCGTGGCGATGCGCACCGCCGAGCATGCGGAGGGCGCCCTGCGCGAGATCGCCTTCACCCTGGGCAAGGAGGCGGCCGCGTATCGTTCGCTGATGGACGCCTTCGCCCAGGCGGTATCGCTGGGCCTGTCACGCGGCGTGCCGCTGGAGGAATACGTCTCCGCCTTCGCCTACACCCGCTTCGGCCCTTCCGGCGCGGTGGAGGGCGACGAGGTCATCACCCGTGCCACTTCGGTGCTGGACTGGGCATTCCGCCGCCTGGCGCTGGAATATCTGGGCCGTGCCGACCTGCCGCAGCCGACCGAGGCGGATTGCGCGCCCGACAGCCTGGGCACGCCGGCGCAGCAAGCGCCGCTGCTGCCGCTCGACCTGCCCACCGCCACAGGCCCCGGCGACCGCCGCCGCGGCTTCCGAATCGTCGCTTAGGAGAACTTTGCAAATGGCTGGCATAATCGAAGCGCGACTTGCCGAACTCGGCATCACCCTGCCGGCGGCGCCGGCACCGGTGGCGAACTATGTGGGCTGGACCATCAGCGGTTCGCTGGTGGTGGTGTCGGGGCAGATACCGCTGCAGGACGGCAAGCTCGCCCATGCCGGCAAGGTCGGCGCCGGCGTGACGCCGGAGGTCGCGAGCCAGGCCTGCCGGCTGTGCTTCATCAACGTACTGGCGCAGTTGAAGGCGGCCTGCGACGGCGATCTGGACCGGGTGACGAAGGTGTTGCGCCTGGGCGGCTTCATCGCCGCGCCGGCCGATTTCATCGGCCATCCGGCGGTGATGAACGGCGCGTCCGACCTGTGCGTGGCGGTGTTCGGCGAGGCCGGCAAGCACGCCCGCAGCACCATCGGCGTGCCGAGCCTGCCGGCGGATGCCTGCTGCGAGGTCGAGGGGTTGTTTGAGATCCGCGTTTGATCGGCAGCGCGAAACTGCCCGAGCATCGCGGCATGCGTCCATCACCCAGGCCGGCGGATGGAGATCCGCGTTTGATCGGCAGCGCGAAGCTGCCTGAGCATCGCAGCATGCATCCATCGCCCAGGTCGGCCGCGTAGACGCACCGGCCCGCCAGCCTGCCATCGACCGTGTTGCCTCGGCGGTGTGGCAGCGGGTATCGGCGGCACGGTGGGTGGCCGCACCGCAGCCGCAGCCCAGGCCGCAGCCTCGGCCGCGCCGCCGGCCCCGGGCGCTTGAATGCGATGCCGCCACCCGCGCGCTGAACCTTCTCTCACCGGGTTCGCATTGACGCGCAGGCCCGCGCGCGCATCTCTACCCCCATGCCGGACACCGCCGCCGAATACACCCTCAGCCTGCACCCGCGCATCGCAGACCTCACGGCGGAGGAGTGGGATGCATGCGCTGGGGGCAACCCCTTCGTCAGCCATGCCTTCCTCTCCGCGCTGGAGGATAGCGGCAGCACCGGGGGGCGGACCGGGTGGTTCCCGCAGCACGCGGCGCTGCGCGACCCGGGCGGGCTGCTGGTGGCTTGTGCGCCCTGCTACGCCAAGGCCAATTCCTACGGTGAATATGTCTTCGACCATGGCTGGGCGAATGCCTATGAGCGGGCCGGGGGCAGCTACTACCCCAAGCTGCAGGTCGCCGCCCCCTTCTCCCCGGTGCCCGGGCCGCGGCTGCTGGTGCGGCCGGGCCATGAGCACGCATTCGGCGCCCTGGCCCAGGGGCTGCGGCAGGCGATGGAGCAGCTGAAATGTTCCTCCATCCACATCACCTTCTGCACCCGGGCAGAATGGGATGGGCTGGGCGAAGCGGGTTGGCTGCAGCGTATCGGCACCCAGTTCCACTGGCAGAATGACGGTTTCGCCAGTTTCGACGACTTCCTGGCCCGCATGTCCTCGCGCAAACGCAAGCAGATCAAGCGCGAACGGCGCGATGCCGCCGCCCAGGGCCTGACCTTCCGCACCCTGCGGGGCGCCGAGATCACCCCGGCGCTATGGCGCCGCTTTCACGATTTCTACCGCAACACCACCGACCGGAAGTGGGGCAGCGCGTATCTGCACGGCAAATTCTGGGCCCTGCTGGGGGAACGGCTGGGCGACCGCGTCGTGCTGATGCTGGCGGAGCGGGACGGCCAGCCCGTCGCCGGCGCGCTCAACCTGTGGGGTGAGGACGCGCTGTATGGCCGGAACTGGGGCGCGACCGAGGAGGTGCCGTTCCTGCATTTCGAGCTGTGCTACTACCAGGCCATCGACTTCGCCATCGCGCATGGCATCTCCCGCGTCGAAGCCGGCGCGCAGGGCGAGCACAAGATCCAGCGGGGCTACCTGCCGGCCGAAACCTACTCGGCGCACTGGATCGGCCACCCTGGGCTGCGGGCGGCGGTGTCGGACTTCCTGGCGCAGGAACGGCCGGCCATACGGGCACAGATGGAGGAGCTGGCGACGCTGTCGCCGTTCCGGTGCGACTAGACCCGACGCAACCGCTGGCCGGGGCATACGCGCAGCTGGCGCTGGCCATGATCCTGGTCGGCGCCAATGTCGGCGTGGCGAAAATCCTCTCGGGAGCGCTGCCGATCGCGCTCATCGCCTTCCTGCGCTGCGTGCTGGCGGTTGCGGTACTGTGGCCGCTGGCACGCTGGATGGAAGGCGCGCCGCGGCTGCCGCGCGCCACACGGGTCAACCTGTTCTGGCAGGCCGTCTTCGGCACCGCCATCTACAATGCCGGGTTGCTGGCGGGGCTGCGGCTGACCACGGCGCTGGAAGCGGGCCTGGTGCTGTCGACCCTGCCCGCGCTGGTGGCGCTGGGCGCCTGGCTGCTGCTGCGCGAGCGGCTGACGCGCCGCCAGGTCGCCGCCGCCGCCCTGGCCGGCGCCGGCATGGCGGCGATCACCCTGGCGCGGCTGGGCGGCGGCTCGGGCGGCTCGCTGGTGGGCAACCTGCTGGTCCTCGGCGGGGTCTGCGGCGAGGCCGCCTATGTGCTGCTGGCCCGCCGCATGGGGGCGGTGCCGGTGATCACCGCCAGCCTCTGGATGCAGCTGTTCTCGGCCGCCGTGCTCCTCCCCTTCGCCGTTTCAGGCTTCGGCGCGCTGGCCGCGTTGGACATGACGCTGCTGGCGTTGCTGGTGTTCCACTCCCTCACCGCCAGCGTCTTGTGCCTGCTGCTGTGGTACCAGGGCCTGAAGACGGTGCCGGGCGGCACGGCCGGGGTGTTCACGGCCTTCCTGCCGGCCAGCGCGGCTGTCACCGCCGTGGCCTTCCTGGGCGAAAGCTTCGGCCTGGTGCATGCGGTGGGCTTCGCGCTGATGCTGGTCAGCGTCGTCCTTGCGGTGCGCCGGTGAGGGCCTGGTTCGCCTGCACCGGGGCGGAACTGCTGGCGCGCGACCCGGCGGATACGGTGGGCCGCCTGGCCTCGGCACAACAGGGCCGCGGCTACGCCGGTTCGCCGGACCAGGAAAGCGCCTGGCGGCAACAGATCGCCACGTTGCGCAGCGCCCTGGCCGCGCATGACAGCGCCGGCTGGACCGTCGCGCTCGAATACGACCTGCTGCGCCTGGAACGCCGCATCGATGCCGTGCTGCTGACTGACCGCGCCATCCTCTGCCTCGAATTCAAGCTGACCGACCGCTCCCCCGCGGCACGGCGTGAGGCGGAGGATTACGCGCTGGACCTGCGCGATTTCCATGCCGGCAGCCGCGCGCATCCCATCATTCCCATTTTGGTTACCGGCGGGCTGCCCGGCGCGCCGCCCATTCCCAGCCTGCTGCTCGACGCTGTCTGGCCCACGTTGCACAGCGCCGACACGCAGCTGGCGCAGACCATCGCCTGGGTGCAGCGCCAGGCGCCCGCAAACCCGCTAGACGGCGCCGCCTGGCTGGCCGCGCCCTACCGTCCGGTGCCGCACATCATCGAGGCGGCGACGATGCTCTACGCCCGCCACGGCGTGGCCGAGATCGCCGCCGCGGGCGCCGACCGCGCCAGCCTGACCCGCACCACCGCCGCCATCGCCCGCGCCATCGAGGGCGCGCGGCAGACCGGTGCGCGCGTCGTCATCTTCGTCACCGGCGTGCCTGGCGCGGGCAACACATTGTGCGGCCTGAACACGGTCTTCGGCGCCGCCCGGCCGGATGGCGCGGCCTTCCTCACCGGCAACATGCCGCTGGTCGCGGTGTTGCGCGCGGCCCTCGCCGAGGATGCCATGGCGCGGGAAAAGCTGCCGCGTGGCGAGGCCGATCGCCGAGTCCGCGCCGCGCTGCAGAACGTCCATCGCTTCCTGGAAGCTGGTGCCATCGACGCCGCCGCCCTGCCGCCCGAGCGCGTCATCGTCTTCGACGAGGCGCAGCGCGCCTGGGATGCCGCGAAGTCCTTGCGCGGCAGCCTCAACAAGCCCTCGCGCCTGACCATGAGCGAGCCGGCGCACACCCTGGAACTGATGGGCCGCCGCCCCGGCTGGGCTGCGGTCGTGGCGCTGATCGGCCAGGGGCAGGAGATCAACACGGGCGAGGCCGGGCTGGCCGAATGGGCGCAGGTCATCCCGCGCTTCGGCTGGCGCGCGGTGGCGGCGCCTGTGGCGATGCCCACCGCAGCCTGGCTCACCCCCGATGCCGATCTGGACCTCACCATCCCGATCCGCAGCCTGCGCAGCGCGCACACCGCCGCCTGGGCCGATGCGGTGCTGCGCGGCGCCGCGCAGGAAGCCGCCGCGATGCCCGGGGTGCCCTTCCTCCTCACCCGCAGCCTGGACGCGATGCGCGCCGCGCTGCGCGCCCAGGCCCGCGGCCACCGCCGGGCCGGCCTGCTGCGCAGTTCGGGCGCCAAACGCCTGCGCGGCGAGGGATTGGCCGCCGAGGTCCCGGCCGATGACGTGCCCGACTGGTTCCTGCGCCGCTGGCC
Organism: Rubritepida sp.; assembly: GCA_014376425.1. GTDB lineage: Bacteria > Pseudomonadota > Alphaproteobacteria > Acetobacterales > Acetobacteraceae > Rhodovarius. Next base: position 6,477 of record JACMRO010000297.1, on the reverse strand, counting down.
GGACATTCGCGCATCCGATGCGCTCGAGGCCGCCGCGACCGAATACGCCTGCCAGGGCCTGGAGCTCGATCTGGCCGGGCTCTGCTGGGGCGGCGACTTCATCCGCGCGAGCGGCGCCTGGCGCGCCCGGCGCCTGATGGGCCACCGCTGGGTGCCGGATTCGGAACACGACTTCGTCCGCAACACCTACCGGGTGCTGCTGACCCGGGCACGGGTCGAGACCATCATCTGGGTGCCGGCCGGCAGCCCGCCCGGCGCCTTTCACGACACCACCCGGCCAGCGGCGGAGATGGACGCCATCGCCGACTACCTCTCCGCCTGCGGCGCCCGTCCCTTGCCCGAGCCCAGGCCGCTGCCAACCGCCGAGCTTCTCCTGTAGCCTTGCGGCATGCGCTTTCTGTTCCTTCTCCTCGCCCTGGCGCTGCCGGCCCAGGCCACCGACCTCAAGCTCGCCACCTGGAATATCGCCTGGGCCACGCTGCGGCCCGAGGGCGACCGCGAGGTGCCGCGCGACGTCGCCCGCCGCACCGATGCCGACTGGGCCTTGCTGCGCGCCTACGCCACCCGGCTGGATGCCGACGTCATCGCGTTCCAGGAAATCGACGGACCCCGCGCCGCCGCGCGCGTGTTCGATGAACGCGTCTACGCCTTCTTCTTCCCCGATGAGGAGGATGTGCAGCGCGCGGGCTTCGCCGTCCGCCGCACCCTGCGCGTCACCCAGAACCCCGATCTCGCGCAGCTCGACCTGCGGCCGTGGGCGCGCTTCACGCTGCGCCGGGGCACCGACATCACCATCGATCACGCCGGCCACCGGCTGCGGCTGCTGTCGGTCCATCTCAGCGCCAGTTGCAACGAGGCGGCGCTGGATTCCTCGCCGCAATGCGCCTCCATCGCCACCCAGGCCAATGTGCTGGCCGGCTGGGTCGCGCAGCGCCGCGAGGAGGGCGTGCCTTTTGCCATGATGGGCGACTTTAACCGACGCATCGCGCCGGCCAGGGGGACAGGGAACGGGACAGGGAACGGGGCAGGGAACGGGACCGGGGACGGCGATGAGTTCCTCGCCCGCATGGGCGGCCCGCTGACCCGCGCGACCGAAGGCTATTCCAACCCCTGTTTCAGCCCGGCCAGCGGCGGCCGGCCCTTCATCGACCACATCTTCCTGGGCGGCGCGGCGCGTGGCTGGATGGTGAACAACACGCTGCGCGTCCTGGTCTATGCCGAGCGCGACGCGCGCGACCGGATTTCCGACCACTGCCCGGTCTCGGTGCGGCTGCGGCTGCCGTGACCTTCGCCCGCGTCACCGCGCCGCGGGGGATGGTCGACTTCATCGACCAGGCCAGCCGCGCCATCGTGGCGCTGGCGATCGGCGCCCTGTTCCACCTGTGGCCCCGGCGGCCCCGCGGCGGCCGGGACCCGGCGGGCTATGCCCGGGCCATGCTTGCCACCATCATCCTGCAGGCCGGCATGATCGCCTGGATGGGAGTGCGCCGCGGATGAACCTGGACAAGCTGCTGAAGCGCTACCGCGTCAGCGACGGCCAAGGCTTCTCGCTCAAGCGGTACGATCCGGCCGATGAGGGCGACCAGAAGCTGGAGCGTGAGGCCGCGGCCGCATTGCTGGCCACCGGTCAGCGCCGTCTGGCCGAGTTGCAGGACATGCTCTACGCGCAGGACCGCTGGTCGGTGCTGTGCATCATCCAGGCGATGGATGCGGCGGGCAAGGACGGCACCATAAAGCACGTCTTCTCCGGCCTGAACCCGCAGGGCTGCGACGTGGCGTCGTTCAAGGCGCCAAGCGCGCTGGAACTGGACCACGACTTCCTGTGGCGGCACATCCGTGCGCTGCCGCCGCGCGGCCATATCGGTATCCACAACCGCTCCTGGTACGAGGAGACGTTGGTGGCCCGGGTGCACCCAGACATCGTGGCGCACCAGAAGCTGCCGCACGGCCTGGTCGGCAGGCGCATCTACGACGAGCGGCTGGAGGACATCGCGGCCTTCGAGCGCTATCTGGGCCGGCAGGGCGTGGTGGTGCTGAAGTTCTTTCTCAACGTCAGCCAGGAAGAGCAGCGCCGGCGCTTCCTGGCCCGCATCGAGGAGCCGGAGAAGAACTGGAAATTCAACAGCGGCGACGTGGCCGAGAGGGCGCATTGGGACGACTACCAGCGCGCCTATCAGAAGGCGATCCGCGCCACGGCGACCGAGGCGGCGCCCTGGTACGTGGTGCCGGCGGACCGCAAGTGGTTCACCCACCTCGTCGTTGCCGGCGCCATGGTGGCGGCGATCGAGAAGCTGGGCCTAGCCTACCCGAAGCTGCCGGAGGCCGAGGTGGCCAAATTACATGCGGCGAAGGCCAAGCTGCTGCTGGAGGTTTAGCCCGGCAGCCGGATGTTCGTCTCGGCCGTGCGCGCCGGTCCGAGTTCCGACACCAGCACCGGACAGGACGTCGCTTCGCCATAGGCCAGGCTCTCCCAGCCCTGTTCCAGCCGCGGCGTGCCGGTGACCTGGATGCGCGCGGCGGGGCCTTCGACGCCGTCCCGCGTCAGCCGCCATTCGCCGGGCGCCAGGCGCCAGCGCAGCGTGGCGCGGGTGAAAGGGCCATCCAGCCGGTCGGTCACCCGCCATTCCCGGCCACGCGGTTCGACCTCCCGGGCATGGTGCCGGCCGTGCCGGTCGCGCACCCAGTCGGCGCCGGTCGCTGGCCATTGGGCGTGCAGGAAGCGCGAGACGCGCGGCATCGGCTCCGCGCCATCGAACTGCACCGTGTTGTGCGCCGCGACCGACCAGAAATGCTGCAGCCACCAGGCGTGCTCCGGGGCTGGATTGTAGGCACCGGTGCCGCCATCGCGCAGGACGTTCAGCGGGCCGTCCCACAGGTCGAGATGCAGGAAATCGGCATGGGCCGGTCGGAAACCGCCGCCGCCCGTGCGCAGGATGGCGCGCGCCCCGGCCGCCGCCCAGCCGGCAAAGCCATCGCAGCGCCAGGCGGTGCGCGCCGGTGCGGTACCGAACAGCGCCTCCGCCCGCGCCAGGCTGCCGCGCGCATCGGGGCTGCCATCGAAGGCTGAGCCGTCCTGATGGCCGATCCGGGGCAGGGCGCCGCTGTGCGGGCAGGTGAATTGCCGCAGCACATCGGTCGCTGCCGCGGCCCGCAGCAGGGTGCCGGCCGCCGCCGGTGGCCCGCCCCACAGCCGCCGCAGCATTTCCGTAGCCGTCACGACATCCAGCATCAGCCGGTGATAGGCCGGGCTGGGCTGGGCGAAGCCGCCATCGGGCGCCACCAGCCGCGCCATTGCGCCATCCAGCCGCGCGGCGCCCCGTGCGGCGAGATGCCGCGACGCCAGCAGCAGGCCGCACACCAGCAGCCCGGCGGCCTCGGAAATCGGATGGTTGTTGTCCTGCGCCATCGCATAGGCTGGGTTGGCGGCGATGCGCCGGGCATGCGCCAGCAGCACCGGCCGCGCCCAGCCCGGCAGCGGTCGAGGCAGCGCCTGGCCCAGTTGCAGCACGCGCAACGCGGCCTCCTGGCCGCACAACCAGTGCGGGCCGGCGAAGGGCGGGTGCGCCGCCATCCACGCCAGCGCGGCGCTAGCGTCCACCCCCACCCAGCGCTGCGCCTCCCACAGCGGGCGAATATCCGCCCCGGCCAACGGGTCGGCCAGTCCTACCCCCAGCCGCCGTCCGGCCAGCCAGCGCCCGGGCCCCTTGCCCCACACACCCAACCCCAGGGCGCGTGGGCCAAGCCGATACGCCGCATCCACGTGCAGCCAACTCGCCATCAAGTTGTATCCCTGGGCCAGTCCACCACCGTGTGTTAACGTATTCTGGTGATTCGGTTGAGTGCTCGTATCTTACTGGTGCTGTGCCTGGTTCCCGGCCTCGTGCTGGGGCCGGCCTCGCCTGCGCAGCAGCTGGCACCCCCGGCGCTGCCCTCCACGATGCCCGGTGGGCTGTCGCCCGCCTTGCCCGGTGGTCTGCCATCCACCCTGCCAGGCGGCGGCGCGCTCCCCAACCTGCCGGCCGGCACCCAGCAGGAAATCCTGCAGCGCCTGCTGGACGCCGGCGCCGGCCGCGGCACCATCGCCCCGGATGCGTCCCGGTCGCCGGCCGCCCTGCCGGCCATGCCACAGGCACCCCCGCTGGCCGCGGCGCCCGGGCTGCCGCCAGGGTCGCAAAGCGGGTCGCAAAGCGGGCCGCTGGATGAGCCGTTCTCTCCGGTCGAAAGCTTCTTCGCCGCGCGACTCAACCTGCCTTTGCGGCAGTTCGGCTACGACAGCTTCCGCAACACCGGCGCCACCAACCCCACCGGCATGGGCTTCGGCGCGGTGCCGGAAGACTATGTCATCGGCCGCGACGATGAGCTGACCCTGACCTTCCGCGGCCGCGCCCGCCACAGCGTCACCGTGCGCGTGACGCGCGAGGGCCTGCTCATCCTGCCCGAGATGCAGCCCATTCCCGCCGCTGGCCGCACCCTGCGCGACTTGCGGGCCGACCTCGAGGCCCGGGTGGCACGGGAGCTGGTGGGCTCCGAGGTGTTCATCTCCATCGGCCAGCTGCGCCAGGTGGCGGTGTTCGTAGGCGGCGAGGTCAACCGGCCCGGCATGGTCGTGCTGTCGCCGCTGGCCACCGTTCTCGACGCCTTGATGGCGGCAGGGGGCCCGCGCCGCACCGGGTCGCTGCGCGCCATCCGCGTGGGGTCGCGCATGGTCGATCTCTACCCCGTCATCTCCGGCGATGGCGGCGGCCAGCCCGACCTGCGCATCCAGGAGGGCGACCGGGTGGTGGTGCCGCCGGTCGGCGCGGTCGCCGCGATCGGCGGTGAAGTGTCGCGCCCCGGCATTTACGAACTGCCGGCCGGCAGCAACGCGGCCCCGCTGGCCACCATGCTGCGCCTGGCGGGCGAAGCGCTGCGGCCCAGCGGCAACCGCTTCCTGCTGGAGACCACCGATGGCGAAGGCCGCCGCGCCTTCCGCGAGATAGGCGCGCGCGACATGCTGCGCCGGGGCGACGCGCTTCTGGTGCAGCCTGGCGTCGACGCCCAGGCCGGCGGGCTGCGGCTGTCGGGCCACGTCGCCACGCCGCTGACCCGGGCGGCGGCAGGCCGCGGCGCCACCCTGCGCGGCCTGGTCAGCGACCCGCGCATGGTGCGGCCCGACCCCTATATCCGCATGGGCCTGATCTGGCGTGCCGACGCCCGCACCCGGGTGCGCCGACTGGTGCCGTTCGACCTGGGAAAACTGATGGCCGGCGGCCCCGACACGCGGCTGCAGGAAAATGACGACGTCATCCTGTTGGGCCTGCCCGACGTGCTGTGGCTCGCCAGCCCCTCGGTCCAGCGCGCGCTGCGCGGCGAGGGAGTGGATGCCGGGGCCGCCCCGCCACCGTTGCCCGGTGCCCAGCCGGCCCGCGCCAACCTGACCGGTGAATGCCCGGCGCTGACCCAGCTGGTGATCGCCGCCCGCGCCGCACCCGCCCGCTTCGCCCATGCCCGCGCTGCCGGCTTCCCCGATTTCGGCACCGCCGCCTGTCCGCAGATCTTTGTCGATTTCCCCGCCCTGCTGCCCTTCCTGCTCGACAACGCCGTGCTGCTGCTGGGCGAGGTGCGGCTGCCCGGCCTCTATCCCATCCTCGACAACACCGGCCTGGACGAGGCGCTGGAAGCAGCCGGCGGCATCACCGACACTGCCGACCTGGCCTCGATCGAACTGGCGCGCGAACCGTCCGAACAGGCGACGTCCATTCCGCTCGCCCGCACCCGGCTGGACCTGCGCTCCCGCAACTTCGCCGCCGTGCGGCTGTCGGCCCGCGACGCCATCCGCATCCCGCGCGGCTTCACCGACCGCGATAGCGGTCCGGTTACGCTGTTGGGCGAGTTCCTGCGCCCGGGCGTCTATGACATCCGTCGCGGCGAGCGCTTGTCGGAACTGATCGCCCGCGCCGGCGGCCTTACGCCCCAGGCCTTCCCCTATGGCGCGGTGATGACGCGTGAGAGCGTGCGCGTGCGCCAGCAGGACGGTTTCAGCCGCACCGCGCGCGAGCTGGAGCAGGGGATGATGCAGGTGGCCGCGGGGCAGGCGGTGGTGGGGCGGGCCGGTGGTTCGGGTGACATCGCCGGCGCCATCACCGCCGGGCGCGAAATGGCCAACGCGCTGCGCCAGGCCCAGGCCGCCGGCCGCATGGTGGTGGAGGCAAACCCGGTCATCCTGGCCGGTCGCCCCGAACTCGACGTGCTGATGGAGCCAGGCGACCTGCTGGCGATGCCCAAGCGGCCCAATGAGGTGACGGTGGTGGGCTCGGTGCTCAACCCGGGGAGCCTGCAATTCGCGACCGGCTGGCGGGCCGGCCAGTATGTGCGGGCTTCCGGCGGGCCGCAGCGCTTCGCCGATGGCGGCCGCGCCTTCGTGGTGCTGCCCAACGGCACCTCCACCCCGGCGGGGCTCGGCGCCTGGCAGGCGGGCGGGCCGCCGGTGCCGCCGGG
>JACMRO010000296.1 GCA_014376425.1 Rubritepida sp. | reverse complement strand
GGGGGTGGGGCGCGAGCCCGGCGGCGCGCATGCCGCAAGTGGGGGGGCCGACAACGTCCCGCCGCTGGGGGCGGCCGCCTGGGCGCTGACCGGCGACCCGGCCGGGCCGCGGGCGCGAGAGGCCGCGACCCAAGCCGCCCCACCCCCGCCCCCCGAGCGCGAGCGGGCGGGGCGGGGCGCGGCTTTCCGGGGGGCGCGCCCTGCCCTGGCGCTGGATCGCGCGCCGTTGCCGGCCGGGCTGGTGGTCCCCTGCGGCCTGCCGCCGATGCCTGATCTGCCGGTGCTGCCGCCACCGCAGCAGAGTGCCGGCGCGCTGCTGCGGTCGGGGAATGGCTGGTCGCACCAGGAGGATTGGGGGTGCTGGGCGGTCGCACCCGGCGAAGTGGCGTTGCGGCTGCCGCTCGACCCCGCCTGGCGCTGCCCGGCGGTGCGGCTATCGCTCCACCTCATGCCGCCGCCGGGTGGGCATGTGGTCCGGGCCCGCGCTGCCTCAGGTGCGTGGGTCAGCTGGCCCATCACGCAGGAATGCTGGGTGGTGCTGGACGCCGCCTGGCCGATGGGTGACGTGCTGGAGATCGCCTTCGACGTGGGCCGCGGCGTGGCAGTGCCGCCGGACCACCGGATGCTGGGCTTTGGCCTGCGGGCGCTTTCGCTGGCGCCCGGGCCGATCCCCGCCATTGCCCCGGCGGGCCTGCTGACGCGGTTCAATCCTCTCCGGAAGCCCTGAGCTTCAACGCCAGGGCATGCAGCCCGGCGGTGAATTCGGACGCCAGCGCCTCATTTACGAGCCGGGTGCGGGCGACGCGGTTCAAGCCTTCGAACGCGGCGGACGCCATGGTGACGGAGTAATGCGTCTCGCCACCCGGCGCCGCGCCGGCGTGACCGGCATGCTGCGCGCTGTCATCGCGCACCTGCAGCAGGGTGGGGGCGAAGCGGGCTGTCAGCGTGGCTTCGATGCGCGCGGTGCGGCCGGGTTGCGACATGGATGCTCCTTTATGGGACGGGGCAGCGACACAAACTTAAGCCATCAGGCTTTTCAGATATCGAGGTTCGCGACCTTCAGCGCGTTCCCCACGATGAACTCGCGTCGCGGCTCCACCACATCGCCCATCAGGGTGGAGAACACCGTCTCCGCATCCTCCACATCATCCACGCGCACCTTCAGCAATGTGCGTGCGGCCGGGTCGAGCGTCGTGGCCCAGAGCTGTTCGGGGTTCATCTCGCCCAGGCCCTTGAAGCGCTGGATGGTGAGGCCGCGGCGGCCCTGGGCCATGATGCGGTCCAGCGTGCCCATGGGGCCGCGCGCCGTCGCCTCGGTGGCATCGAACCACAGCCGCACGGGTTCGGCGAATTCGCGGGCGAAGACCTCGCGCTTGTTGTCCAGCCAACGGGCGTCGCCAGTGTGCAGCATCGCGGCCGTCAGCGAAAAGCGCTCGGTCACGCCGCGCACGATGCGGGCCAGGTTGATGTCGCCACCATCGACGGTGGCTTTCCAGCCGCGCTCGGCCGGAAGGGCGATACCGTCCAGCCGGGCGGCGAAGGCCTGCGCCACGGCCAGGTCCGGTTCAGCGCCCAGTGCGCCGGCAACGGCAGCCTGCTCGATATATTCGGGCGGCACGTTGCCGGAAAGCCGGCGGATGCGGCCTGCGGTCTGGCGCAGCAGCTCCACCTCGGCTGTCAGGGCCTCGCCAGCCATCTGGCGACCATCCGCCAGCAGCAGCCGGGCATTGGCCAAAGCCTTCTCCAGCTGGAAATCCTCCAGCGCCTTGTCGTCCTTCAGGTAGCGCTCATCGCCGCCCCGTTTGGCGCGGTAGAGCGGCGGCTGCGCTATGTAGAGAAAGCCGGCCTCGATCAGCTGCGGCATCTGGCGGTAGAAGAAGGTCAGCAGCAGCGTGCGGATGTGGCTGCCGTCCACATCGGCGTCGGTCATGATGATGATGCGGTGGTAACGCGCTTTCACCAGTGAGATGCCGCCCATCTTGGGCTCTCCCGGCCCGATTCCGGTGCCCATGGCGGTGATCAGCGTGGTGATCTGTTCCGACCCCAGCATCTTGTCCATCCGCGCGCGCTCGACGTTGAGCACCTTGCCGCGAAGGGGCAGGATGGCCTGGTTGGCGCGGTTGCGCCCCTGCTTGGCGGAGCCGCCGGCGCTGTCGCCCTCAACTATGAACAGCTCGCTCTTGGCCGGGTCCTTCTCCTGGCAATCGGCCAGCTTGCCGGGCAGCGAGCTGAACTCCAGCATGTTCTTGCGGCCGACCTTGTCGCGCGCCATTTGCGCCGCGCGGCGGGCCACGGCGCTGAGCACCACCTGGTCCAGCACCAGCTTGGCCTCTTTCGGATGGGTCTCGAACCAGTGGCTGATGGCGTCCGCCACCGCCATGTGGACGACCGGCTGGACTTCGCTGCTCACCAGCTTGTCCTTGGTCTGCGACGAGAATTTCGGGTCCGGCACTTTGACGGACAGCACCACGGTCAGCCCCTCGCGCATATCTTCGCCGATGAGCTCGACCTTCTCCTTCTTCGCCAGATCCTCGGCGTATTTCATCACCACACGGGTCAGCGCCTGGCGGAAGCCGGCCTGGTGGGTGCCGCCATCGCGCTGGGGGATGTTGTTGGTGAAGCACAACGCCAGTTCGCGCGGGGAATTGGTCCACCACATCGCCAGCTCGACGCGAATGCCCTCGGTTTCCTTCGAAATCAGGCTGATCGGATGCTTGAACACCGGCTCCTTGCCGCGATCCAGCCATTCGATGAAGGCGACGAGGCCGCCATCGAACTTGAACTCTGCCCGCTCGACCGGCAGCACCCGGTCATCCTGCACGGTGATGGCGAGGCCGGAATTCAGGAAGGCCAGTTCGCGCAGGCGGCGTTCGAGAATGGCGAATTCATACTCCACCTTGGTGAAGGTGCCGGTGCTGGGCTTGAAGGTGACCTGGGTGCCGTTGTGGTGGTCGGACGGGCCCACGACGCGCAGTGGCTGCACCGTCTCGCCATGCTCGAAGCGGATGAAATGCTCGACGCCGGCGCGCCAGATCCGCACCTCCATCCACTGGCTGAGCGCGTTCACCACGGCAGCGCCGACCCCGTGCAGCCCGCCGGAGACCTTGTAGGAGTTCTGGTTGAACTTGCCGCCCGCGTGCAGCCGCGTCAGCACCACCTCGGCGGCGGAGACCCCTTCCTCGGCGTGCATGTCGACGGGAATGCCGCGGCCGTCGTCGGTGACGGTGACCGAGCCATCGCCATTCAGCAGCACGTCGCAGCGCGAGGCGTAGCCGGCCTGTGCCTCATCCACCGCATTGTCGATGATCTCGAACGCCATGTGGTGCAGGCCGGAGCCGTCATCGGTGTCGCCGATATACATGCCCGGCCGCTTTCGCACCGCTTCGAGCCCGCGTAGCACGGTGATTGAGGAGGCGCCGTATTCGACGCCGGCGGCGTCGTTATTCATCGCCTCCGGCGAAAGGTTGGCCTCTTCCGGGGTGGGGCCTGCCGCCGGAGGCGTAGGGTTGGAGTCACTCATGATGCGCTGGGAAACCCCTGGAAAACCGGGCGTTTCGCCCGAGCCACCTTATAGCTGAAACCACCCCGTTACGGCAGGGGCAAATCCGGGTTTTCCGCCAGTTTTCCGGGCGCCACCAGGAAGCCCTGCGCTGCTCCGCGCAGGGGGGCGAAGACCCCCGGGTCGGTGCCCGTCAGCCAGGCCTGGGCGGGCAGCGTGGCCAGGGTTCGGAACAGGGCCGCCCGGCGCCCGGAGTCGAGATGCGCGGCGATTTCGTCGAGCAGAAGGATAGGCGCGAAGCCGCGCGCGGCATGGATCATTCCCGCATGGGCCAGCACGGTCGAGATCAACAGCGATTTCTGCTCGCCGGTGGAACAGAGCGCGGCGGGCACCCCCCTTTCCCGATGGAACATGGCCAGGTCGGCGCGGTGCGGGCCTTCGACGGCGGCGCCGGCGGGCCGATCGCGCGGCCGGGCTCGGGCCAGGGCTTCGCGCAGGGCGTCCTCGGCCGCCAGGGCGGGGCCGGCTGCGGTGCTGTCCAGCAAGGATAGCCGGGCGGCCGGGAAACCGCCCAGGGCGCCCGCGGCCAGCGTGTCATCGAGGCGGGTGACCAGGGCGCGTCGGGCGGCGCTGGCGGCGACGCCGTGCCGCGCCATGGCATCCTCCAGCCCGGCCAGCCAGGCGACGTCGCCGCCATCCGCGCCCCCTTGCGCCAGCACCCGGTTGCGCTGCGCCATGGCGTTGTCGTAGGCGGCGACCTCACGCGCATGACCAGGCTCCAACGCCCACGCCAGGCGGTCGAGAAAACGTCGCCTGCCGGACGCGCCTTCCTGGAACAGCCGGTCCATCTGCGGCGTCAGCCAGACGGTGGCCATGCGCTCGGCCAGTTCGGCCTGGCTGCGGGCGGGCGCGCCGTCGAGCTGGAAGACGCGGCGCGCGGCCGGGCCGTCCGGGGGCGTGCCGGTGCCGATCTCGAACGGCCCCCAGGCGCCGGTGAAGCGGCCTGCCACCCCCCAGGCGGCGGGCCCAGGCCGGCCACGCTCCCGCCCCCGGGCGGCGCG
>JACMRO010000295.1 GCA_014376425.1 Rubritepida sp. | reverse complement strand
TGAAAACCACAACCCTGGCCATCGCGCTGTTCATTGCTGATTGGTGTGGGGTGGAGGAGGCATGATGTTACGTCGCGCATTGCCATGGCTGGCGCTGCCGGCGCTGGCGCAGGACCGGCCGCTGCGCATCGTCGTCCCCTTCGCCCCTGGCGGGTCGTCCGACGTGCTGGGGCGGCTAATCCAGCCCGGGCTGACCGCGGCGCTGGGGCAGAATGTGATCGTGGAGAACCGGCCCGGCGCCGGCTCGATGCTGGGTGCCGAATACGTGGCGCGCTCGCCCGCCGATGGCAGCACGTTGCTGCTGGCCGATCTGCCTTTCGCCATCTTCCCGGCGCTGCAGGACCGGGTGCCGTTCGATCCGATCGCCGATTTTGCCCCGGTGTCGCTGATCGGCGTGGCGCCCCTGATGATGTTCGGGGCGCTGAACATGCCCGCGCACGACGCCGCCGAATTCGCGGCCCTGGCCCGCGCCCGGCCAGACACGCTGAATTACGGCTCGGGCGGCGTGGGCGCGGCCAGCCATCTGTCAGGCGAATTGTTCCAGCGCATCACCGGCACCCGGCTGACCCACATCCCCTATCGCGGCGGTGGGCCGGCGATGCAGGATCTGGCGGCGGGCAACGTCAATTCCGTCTTCGTGACCCTGGCCTCGGCGCTGCCCCAGCTGCAGGCGGGGCAGGTGCGGGCGCTGGGCGTCATGGGCACCGAGCGGCTGGCGGTGCTGCCGGCGGTGCGGACAATGCGGGAGCAGGGCATCGATCTGCTGAACGAGCACTGGTGGGGGCTGCTGGCGCCCGCCCGCACGCCGCCGGCCATGGTGGCGCGGCTGGCCGATGCGCTGCGCCGGGTTGCGGCAAGCCCCGAGCTGGCAACCAGGCTGGACGCGCTGGCGGTGCTACCTCGCGCCACGGGGCCGGATGCCTTTGGCGCCCTGATTCGGGCCGACCTGGCGCGGATGGCCGAGCTTGCCCGGGCGCAGAACATCCGCGCTCAATGAGCCTGCACGAGGTTCTCGATACGGTAGCGGAGGATCCGCTGCTGTGGAGCGACTTCTCGGCATTGTGCGACGCGGGGGGCAGGCTGGCCGGCAGCGACAGCGCTGCCTCCGCCTTCACCTTCGCAGCAGTCCGCATGGCCGCCATCGGGCCGGTCCGCAACGAGCCTACCGCCTATGCCGGCTGGACGTGCCAGGCGGCGCGGCTGGAACATCGGGGCCGCCTGCTGGACTGCACCCCCCTGCTGGGCAGCATGCCGTGTGAGGACCTGGCGCTGGATGTGCGCGACCTTGGCCGTGGCGCGCCGCAGCCGGGCCGGCTTGATGGGCTGGCGGTGATGGCGCGGCACGAATATCCGTTCGCCACCCACACCCTGCACCGGCGGGTCAAGCTGGCGGCGGCGACCGGGGCGGGTGCCGCCGCCTTCCTCATCGTCCAGCCCGAGGCAGGGGTCGGGCCGGTCTCCGGCCCCTCCGGCCGGGCAGGGGGGGCGGGCATTCCGGCGCTGGGCATCAGCGCCGAGGCGGCGGACGCGTTGCGCGGCGGCGGCCAGGCCCGCATCACCATCGAAGCGCAGGACCACCCGGCGCAGACGCCCAACCTTATCCTGGAACTTCCCGGCCGTGGGCCTGGGCTGGTGGCACTCAGCGCGCATCTGGACGGTCACCCACTGGGCGAAAGCGCGTTGGACAACGCGACCGGCGTGGCCGCCGCGCTCTGCCTGGCCCGGGCGCTGGCGCCGCATGTCGCAGGGCTGGAGCACGGCTTGCTGCTCTGCCTCTTCGGCGCGGAGGAGTGGGCGCTGGCTGGTAGCCGCGCCTGGTTGGCCGGGCTGGACGAAGAGCGCCGCGAACGGATCGTGCTGAACGTGAACCTGGACAGCATTGCCGGCCACCCGGCGCTATCGGCCCTGACCAGCGGTTTCCCCGGCCTGCCGGGCATGCTGCGAAGTGCCGTGCCCCGGCTGGGCATCCATGAACCGCTGATGGCCAATTCCGACCACGCCAACTTCGCCGCGCACGGCATACCGGCAGCGCGCATCATCGCCGGCTTCAACAAACCCGGCAGCAACCTGCGCTACCTGCTGACCGCCGCGGACCGCAGGCAGTTGACCTCGGAGGCCGAACTGCGCACCGCCACGCTGACGGCGGCGCGCTTGCTCTGGGCCGGCCTCACACCTTTGCGGTGACGCCCTGGTCTTCCATCAGCTTCTGCAATTCGCCTTCCTGGAACATCTCGCTGACGATGTCGCAGCCGCCGACGAATTCACCATTCACATAGACTTGCGGGATGGTCGGCCAGTTGGAATACGCCTTGATCCCTTCGCGGATCTCCGCGTCCTCAAGCACATTTACGCTCTTGAAGGGCACGTTGAGGTGGCTGAGAATCTGCACGACGCGCGCAGAGAAGCCGCATTGCGGAAACACCGCGGTGCCCTTCATGAAGACGGTCACGGGGCTCGAATCAATCTCAGCCTTGATGCGGGTGGCGGTGTCGGTCATGGCGGGGCTCCTCAGGGTGGGTATTATTCGGGGGTTGCGGTGGTCAGGGCAAGGGCGTGCAGCACGCCCCCCATTCGGCCCTGCAAGGCGGCATAAACCATCTGGTGCTGGCGCACGCGAGGCAGGCCGCGAAACGCCTCCGACGTGACGTGGGCGGCGTAGTGGTCGCCGTCGCCGGCCAGATCCTTGATGATGACCTCGGCATCCGGCAGCGCGCTTTTGATGAAGCCGGTGATCTCGTCGGCCTGCATGGCCATGGTCAGTATCCCTCCATCAGCTTGGGCAGAGTGGCTTCGTGAACCGCGCTGAGTTCGGCCACCGATATAGCGCCCAGCCCCGCCAGTTCCAAGGTGGTGCCGCCGGCGTAGCCCAGCAGGCTGACGGGGATCGGCCCTGCCGCCAACATGATGGCCGGGGCGTTGTGTACCGCCAGGATGTAGCGCGCCTGGTCCTCGCCGAACCAGAAGCCGTGGTCGCCGCAGGCGGTGATTTGGGCGCCTATCTCGGCGGCCATGGCCATTTCCGCCAGTGCCACCAGCAACCCCCCGTCTGAGACGTCATGGCAGGCCAGCACCGTGCCGGCCAGTATCTGTGCGCGCACGAAGTCGCCGTGGCGCCGTTCGGCTGCCAGGTCCACCGGCGGCGGCGGGCCAGCCTCACGCCCGGCAATCTCCCGCAGCCATAATGACTGACCGAGATGGCCGGCGGTGTCGCCCACCAGCACCAGTGCGGCGCCGTCCGGCCAGGACAGACCCACGGCTTGCGCCAGATCTTCCAGCACACCCACGCCGCCGATCGCGGGCGTGGGCAGGATCGGCCGGCCTTCGGTCTCGTTGTAGAGCGAGACGTTGCCGCTCACGACCGGGAAATCGAGCGCGACGCAGGCCGCCGCCATGCCGCGGCAGGCAGCGGCGAACTGACCCATGATGCGCGGCTTCTCCGGATTGCCGAAATTCATGTTGTCGGTGATCGCCAGCGGCAGCGCGCCGGTGGCGGTGATGTTGCGCCATGCTTCGGCGACGGCCTGGGCGGCGCCGGCCTCGGGGTCGGCCAGCACGTAGCGGGGGGTGCAGTCGGTGGTCATCGCCAGCGCGCGCTTGGTACCCTCTACCCGCACCACAGCGGCGTCCGCCTGGCCCGGCCGCTTGGCGGTCTGACCGCCTACCTGGGCGTCGTACTGGTTCCAGATCCAGCGGCGGCTGCACAGGTCCGGGGCGGCCACCAGTGTCTTCAGGGCGGGCAGGATGCCGACCGGGTCGGCCACCGGGCCTAATTCCGGCTGCCTGGGCGTCTCCTCGGTGGGGCGGTGGTAGAGTGGCGCTTCGGATTCCAGCGGCGCCAGCGGGATCAGCGCCTCGATCATGCCCCGGTGGCGGATCTCGATCATGCCGGTATCGGTCAGGTGGCCGATGACGGCGAAGTCCAGTTCCCATTTATGGAAAATCGCCTCGGCGACGTGCTCCTGGCCGGGCTTGAGCACCATGAGCATCCGCTCCTGGCTTTCCGACAGCATCATCTCATAGGCGCTCATGCCCTCTTCGCGCTGCGGCACGGCGTCCATTTCCAGCACGACGCCCATGCCGCCGCGCCCGGCCATCTCCACGCCGGAGCTGGTCAGGCCTGCCGCGCCCATGTCCTGGATGGCGACGATAGCTTCGGTCGCCATCAGCTCCAGGCAGGCCTCG
Source organism: Rubritepida sp. (assembly GCA_014376425.1). Classification (GTDB taxonomy): domain Bacteria; phylum Pseudomonadota; class Alphaproteobacteria; order Acetobacterales; family Acetobacteraceae; genus Rhodovarius. Next base: position 3,849 of record JACMRO010000295.1, on the reverse strand, counting down.
ATCAGCAGCTTCTCGGCGAAGGGGTCGCCGATCTGCACGGTGGGGCGCTTCTCCGCGCTGTCGGCGTCGAATTCGGCCGATGACATGGTTGCGCCGTGGATGCCGTCACGCCCGGTCTTGGAGCCAACATAGACCACCGGATTGCCAACGCCGGTGGCGGCCGCGGTGAAGATGCGGTCGGCCTTGAGGATGCCCACGGTCATCGCGTTGACCAGCGGGTTGCCGTTGTAGGCGGGGTGGAAATTGACCTCCCCGCCCACGGTTGGCACGCCCACGCAATTGCCGTAGCCGCCGATGCCGCGCACCACACCGTCCAGGATGCGGCGGGTGATGGGCAGCGCCGGGTCGCCGAACCGTAACGCGTTGAGGTTGGCGATGGGGCGTGCGCCCATGGTGAAGACATCGCGCAGGATGCCGCCCACGCCGGTGGCGGCGCCCGAATACGGCTCGATGAAGCTGGGGTGGTTGTGGCTTTCCATCTTGAACACCGCCGCCAGCCCGTCGCCGATGGCGATGACGCCGGCATTCTCGCCCGGGCCCACCAGCACCCAGGGCGCCTTCGTCGGCAGGGTTTTCAGCCAGACGCGGCTGGATTTGTAGGAGCAGTGCTCGGACCACATGACCGAGAAGATGCCCAGTTCGCACAGCGTCGGCGCACGGCCGAGGATAGCCAGCGCGCGGGCGTATTCGTCCGGCTTGAGGCCAAACCTTTGCGCCAGGGCGGCGGCTTCATCGGGGGCGAGTTGGGGGACAGACTCCATGGCTGGCTTGTCGGGCGGCACGGCTGGGTTGTCCAGGGTGGAGGCTCCGGCTCATTAGCGCCGGCTGGGCGCAGGGGCGCGCGCGCAACCGAGCAATCAGACGGTCGCGAAGGCTTCCGCCAGCCCGGTGAACATCGGCAGCCCGTCGGTGCCGCCAACCAGCGGGTCGACGGAGTTTTCCGGGTGCGGCATCAGCCCCATCACTCGCAAATTGGGCGAGACGACGCCGGCGATGGCGTTGATGCTGCCGTTGAGATTGGCGTCCGCATAGCGAAGGGCCACCAGACGCTCGCCTTCCAGCCTTGCCAGGGTCTCCGCGTCACAGAAATAATTGCCATCGCCATGCGCCATGGTGGCGCGGAACACCGCGCCCTGTCGGAAACCACGCGTGAACACGGTGTCCGCCCGCTCGACCCGCAGCGCGCAATCCTGCGCCAGGAAGCGCAGGGAAGCGTTCTTCAGCAGTGCGCCCGGCAGCAGCCCGGCTTCGCACAGCATCTGAAACCCGTTGCAGACGCCCAGCACATGGCCGCCGCGCGCCGCGAAATCGCGCACCGCCGCCATGATGGGCGACTGCGCGGCCATGGCGCCGCAGCGCAGATAGTCGCCATAGGAAAATCCGCCGGGCAGCACGACCAGGTCGAGCCCGGCCGGCAGCGCGGAGTCACGGTGCCACAGCATGGCCGGGCGCTGGCCGGAGGCACGTTCGAGCGCGATCGCCATGTCGCGTTCGCGGTTGGTGCCGGGGAATATGATGATGGCTGACTTCATGATGTCACTCCACGGGCGGGGCCCTGCTCGGCAACAGGTGCCGGAACAGCGCCTGCCGCTCGCGCACCTGTTCCAGGGTCGGTTTCTCCGTCGCGGCGATTTCGCGCCGCTCGCCCAGCATCGCCACGCCCATCACCCCCGACAGCAGCAGGATTGGCGCCACCAGCATGCAGGCGGGAAAGACGGTGCGGGGCGTCAGGTCGCGCATCCAGCCCGGCGGCAGCAGCCAGGAGGCGATCCACATCAGCGGCAGGGCTGCGATGCCCATGCCCAGCAGAATGGCGCCCAGCACTGCCGCGGGGATGATGGGGAAGAACAGAAACAGCCCGCCGCTCAACTGCATGGCCGCAGTCTCGCATCAGCCCTGCCACACCCGCAACCACTGCAGGCCGCCCAACACCGCCAGCGTCACCACCGCAGCGATGGCCGCGGCCGTGACCCAGCGATTGATGGCGCGCTTCTGCGTTGCCACCCAGCCAGGGCGCGGGGCCGCGACGCCGCGCTTCTCGCGCCAGCTCAGCCCGATGGACGCCAGCACCGTCAGCACCACCATCAGCAGCAGCGACGTCTTCATCATTTCAGAGCGGCCAGGGGTAGAACAGCCAGGCCAGGGGCGAGACGAAGCCCTCGATCGCCAGCGAGACCGGCCAGAACAACCCACCCAGAAATGCCTTGCTCAGCAGAAAAAAGACCTGCGTCGTCACATGCTGCGGCGCCACGCCCAGCCCCGGCCCGAACAGCAGGAAGGCGATGGTGGACAGCAGCCGCAAGGCGGTCAGCCCGACCGCGATGCCGACGAAGACGCGCAGGCTGGTGGCCCTCATGCCAGCTCCACGGTGAAGCTTTCGATGACGGTGTTGGCCAGCAGGCGGCGGGCCATGGCCTCGCCGGCCGCGCGCGCAGCAGCCGGGTTGGTCTCGGCCAGATCCAGCATCAGCACCTTGCCGGCGCGGACTTCCGCCACGCCCTCGAAGCCCAGCCCGGCCAGCGCCTGCGCTATCGCCTTACCTTGCGGGTCGAGCACGCCCGCCTTGGGCATGACGGTAACGCGGACCTTCACTGCACCATCTCCGGCCCCTTGAGGTCGCGCACGCCCGCCTCCGGCAGAATGCCCAGGCGCCGTGCCACCTCCTGGTAGCCTTCCTCGACTTTCCCCAGGTCCCGACGGAAGCGGTCCTTGTCCATCTTCTCGCCTGTCTTGCTGTCCCACAGCCGGCAATTATCGGGGCTGATTTCGTCCGCCAGGACGATACGCATCTCGTCCTCCTCGTACAGCCGGCCAAATTCCAGCTTGAAGTCCACCAGCGTGATGCCGGCGCCCAGCAGCAGACCGGAAAGAAAGTCGTTCACCCGCAGCGTCAACTGCACCATATCGTCTAGGTCGGCGGTGCTGGCCCAGCCGAAGGCGGTGATGTGCTCCTCGCTCACCATCGGGTTCTGCAGCGCCTCGTTCTTGTAATGATACTCAATGATCGAACGCGGCAGCCGCGTGCCCTCCTGGATGCCCAGGCGAGTGGACAGGCTGCCCGCAGCGACATTCCGCACCACGACCGAGAGGGGAATGATCTCCACCTCGCGAATCAGTTGCTCACGCATATTCAGCCGGCGGATGAAGTGGGTTGGAACGCCGATCTCGCCCAACCGGGTCATCAGGTACTCGCTGATCCGGTTGTTCAGCACGCCCTTGCCGGTAATGGTGCCCTTCTTCTGCGCGTTGAAGGCGGTGGCGTCGTCCTTGAAATACTGCACGAGGGTGCCGGGCTCCGGTCCCTCGAACAAAATCTTGGCGGTGCCTTCGAAGAGCTGGCGCCTGCGTGCCATGCGGGTGGTCCTTAACATCCCTCGCGCTATAGCAGGGGGGGACGGGCGCCGCCACCAAGGCGGCTGCGAATGACCGTCAGCTCACCTTGCGCAAAGTGTCTTGTCACGAATCCGTGACCTATTATGATTTCTATGCGGGACAAGGTAGAGGGAATGGCGAAGTTCGAGACCATGGCAAGCCTCGCCGCCGCACAATCCAATGATGGGCGCGGATAAACCATTCGCCATCTACCATCGCGCCTTCTGCTACTGGTGCAGTCAGTTGAACGGCAACGAATACGTATGCTGGGCGGCGCTCCATTAGTATCAACATGCACCCAACAAGCGCAAAGCGATTTTCATCGTCGATACCTGGGCGCGCGATTCGCAGGGTGGCACGGTCGACAGCCTGAGCATGAGCATCCTGGAACCCGTGAACACCGGGTCGGTTGGCGGCGCGCTCCAGGTTGAAACTCGGAAGGCCATCGTGCAGAAGATTTCTGAGCTCAAAACCGTC
>JACMRO010000294.1 GCA_014376425.1 Rubritepida sp. | reverse complement strand
GATGCCGCGATGGACGGCCAGGGCGCACCAGGTCTTGTGCGCATGCACCGGTGACATCTGCCCGGCACGCCAGACCAGCGCCACCACGGCATAATTCTCACCATCGTGCAGCAGGTGTCGCAAATAGGTGTCGCCGCAGGGGCAGGCCACGCCGGCCAGCAGCATGGGGTTGGCGGCGGCGGCCGCCAGCACGTCGGCCACCCGGGCGTCGAGACCGGCGGTGGGCCCACGCACCGCGTCGTCCACCGCCGCCAGCATGCCGGCCAGGACCGGCGAGGCGCTGATCACGCTCATATGGAAATCCCCGCATCGGGCGCGGTCAAAGCCGCCAGCACCATGCGCCGGCTGGCATCGACCTGTTCGTGCATGAGGCGCGCCGCCTCCTCCGGCCGGCCCAGGGCGAGGGCCTCGATCAGCGCCTGGTGTTCATGCGCCATTTCGCCCGAACGGTCTCGCCGGCGCAGGCCGAGCACCAGCATCCGGGTGCTTTCATCCAGCAGCCGGTCGACCTGCCGCGCCAGCCGCGCATTGCCGGAGAGTTCCGCCACCGCGACGTGGAATGCCTTGTTGGCGGCCAGGAAAGCGGCGGCGCTATCGCCATCCTCGGGCCGGTAGCCGGCGGCGCAGACGGCGTCGAGCCGGTGCAGTTCGGTCGCATTCACCCGGCCGGCGGCGCGGCGCGCGGCCTCTGGCTCCAGCAGCAGCCGCAGGTCGAAGACCTCGTGGATGTCGCGGATGGTGACCAGCGAAACGACCCAGCCGCGGCGTGGGATGGCGGTGACGAGCCCTTCTTCCGCCAGGCGGGCCAGGGCGGCGCGGACTGGCGCCTTGCCCAGCCGCAGCGCCTCGGCCAGCGAGGCTTCGGACAACGCGGCGCCGGGTGCGGCGCGGGTGACCAGGATATCGCGCCGGATGGCCGCGACCGCGCGTTCGGTCAGCGAAAGCGGTGGATCGAGCGCGGTCATCAGCGACATTCGACTAACATGTCACGCCGGGGCTGGCCGCTGCAAGGGGTTTGGTCTAACCGTAATTGCAATGTTGGTTGCGGTCGTGGGCGCCTCGGGCGCTGGCAAGGATACGGTGCTGGACGGGCTGCGCGCCGCGCTGGCTGGCGACCAGCACATCGTCTTCGCCTGCCGTGCCATCACCCGCGGCGACCAGGCCGGCGGCGAAGCGCATGAGGCGCTGACCGAGGCCGAATTCGCCAGCCGCGACTTCGCTTTGCAGTGGCAGGCGCACGGGCTGCACTACGGCATCCCGCGCAGCATCGAGGCCGATCTGGCGGCGGGGCGCGTGGTGCTGGCCACCCTCTCCCGCCACGTCCTGGCCGATGCGGCGGCGCGCTACCCGTTGGCGGTGCTGCACATCACCGCGCCGCCGGCCATCCGCGCCGCCCGCCTGGCCGCCCGCGGCCGTGAGGACGCCGCCGACATCGCCGCTCGCCTGGCCCGCGAGGCACCGCTGCCCGACGGCCCGCGCGTGCTGCGCGTGGTCAACGACACGACACCCGACGCCGCCATCGCCCAGGCCCTGGCGCTGTTGCGGGCGCTGGATTGACCGGCCCACGCGCTCCTGTCCCAATCGCCTCCATGATGTTCACCACCCGCCCCGAAATCGCCGGCACCTTCGGCGTCGTCGCCACCACCCACTGGGTCGCCAGCCAGGTCGGCATGGCGGTGCTGGAGCGCGGCGGCAACGCCTTCGACGCCGCCTGCGCCGCCGGCTTTACCCTGCAGATCGTCGAGCCCCATTTGAACGGCCCGGCTGGCGACTGCCCGATCATCCTGCATTCGGCCGCGCTGGGAAAACAGCTGGTGATCTGCGGCCAGGGGCCGGCGCCCGCGGGGCTGACCATCGCCCATGTGCGCGGCCATCTGGGCCAGGATATCATGCCCGGCACCGGCTTCCTGGCCGCGCCCATCCCCGGCGCCTTCGACGCGTGGATGTTGATGCTGCGCGACCACGGGACTTGGAAGCCGCGTGAGATCCTGGAATTCGCCATCGGCTACGCGCGCCACGGCGCCCACATGGTGCCGCGCATCCGCCAGACCATCGACACGGTGCGACCGCTGTTCGAGACCGCCTGGCCGACATCGGCCGCGCTGTGGCTGCGCGATGGCGGGCCCGAGCCGGGCGGGCTCTACGCCAACCCCGTTCTGGCCGACACCTACGGGCGTATCGTGGCCGAGGCCGAGGCCGCGGGCGGCGACCGGGTGGCGCAGATCGAAGCGGCGCGGGCCGCCTTCTACCGTGGCTTCGTGGCCGAGGCGGTGCATGCATTCGGTCACGGCTTCGCCGCCCTGGACACGTCCGGCGGGCGCCACCATGCCGTGCTGAGCGCCGACGACATGGCCGGCTGGAGCGCCAGTTATGAAACGCCGCTCACCACCGAATACCACGGCGCCACCGTCCTGAAATGTGGCCCGTGGAGCCAGGGACCGGCCATGCTGATGACGCTGACCCTGCTGCGCGACATCGACGTGGCGGGCATGGACCCGAACGGCGCCGACCTGGTGCACCACTTTGTCGAGGCGCAGAAGCTTGCCTTCGCCGACCGCGAGGCCTGGTGCGGCGACCCGGACTTCTTCGACGTGCCGATGACCACCCTGCTGGGCGACACTTACAACGATGAGCGACGGAAGCTGATCACCGCCGCGGCGTCCATGGAATTCCGCCCGGGCAGCCCGGACGGCCGCGCGCCCCTGACCGACTACGCCGCCGCCATCGCCCGCGGCGTCTCGGCGCGGGAGGCCGCCGGCACCGGCGAGCCCACGGTGTCGCGCCTGGGCGCCGCGGGCGGCGACACCTGCCACATCGACGTCATCGACCGCTGGGGCAACATGGTCTCGGCCACGCCGTCGGCCGGCTGGCTGCAATCGTCGCCGGCCATCCCGTCCTTGGGCTTCTGCCTGGGCTCGCGCTGCCAGATGTTTTTCCTCGAGGAGGGGCTATCGAACAGCCTCGCACCCGGCCGCCGGCCCCGCACCACGCTGAGCCCATCCATGGCGCTGCGACATGGAAAACCCTGGCTCAGCTTCGGCACCCCGGGCGGCGAGCAGCAGGACCAGTGGCAGCCGCTGATGCTGCTGCGCATGCTGCATCACGGCCTGAACATCCAGGAGGCGATCGACAGCCCGGCCTTCCATTCCGAACACTGGATCAGCAGCTCCTGGCCGCGCGCGGCCAAGCCCGGGAAACTTGTGCTGGAGGGCCGCTACAGCGAGGCCGTCGCGGCCACGCTGCGGGCGCGCGGCCACCTGGTGGAGATGGGCGGCGACTGGTCGGAGGGTCGGCTGACGGGTGCGCGGGTCGCCCCCGACGGACAGCTGCGGGCAGGCGCCAACCCGCGCGGCATGCAGGGCTACGCGGTGGGCCGGTAGGTCACTTCGCCCGGGCCCGGGAAACAGCTTGCAGGAGGGGCCGCCAGCGCGCCTGCTCGGCGCGCAGAAAGCCTGTGATCGCGGCGGGGCTGAGCAGGCCACCCACCTCGAAACCGGTCTGTTCCAGCTCCACGCGCAGCGAGCGGTCGGATAGCGTGCTGTTGATGGCATAGGCCAGCCGGTCGCGCATGGTGACGGGGCCGCCCGCGGGCAGCATCAGCGTCATCCACAGGGCCGCCTCGAATTCCGCCAGGGACAGGGCCTCGGCCACCGTGGGCACTTCGGGCAGCAACGGGCTGCGGCGGGCTCCGGCCACCGCCAGGATATGGATGTCGCCCGCGCGATGCGGCCGCAGGCTGTTCGCCACGGTCGCGGTGATGGCGTCGACCTGGCCGGCCAGCAAGCCTGCCAGGGTCAGGCTGCTGCCAACGAAAGGCACATGCGCGAAAGGTGGCTCCCCGGCCTGGCGGCGCAGCATCTCCAGCGCCAGGTGCAGATAGGTGCCCGTGCCGGGGCTGCCGAAGCGCAGGCCGGGGGATTGGTGACGCGCCGCATCAAGCAGTTCGGCCAACCCCGACGCACCCCCCGACCGCACCGCGAACACCACCGGGGAGGCGCCCAGCAGCGAGATCGGCACCAGGTCGGCGAAGACATCGAAGCGTGGCGGTTCAGTCAGCATACCGTGCAGGCAGAGCGTGCTGGCGGTGCTGAGCAGGATCGTCTGCCCATCGGGCCGCGCCCTGATGACTTCGAGCGTGCCGATCGAACCACCCTCGCCGGGCCGGTTCACGACGGTGACCGGCTGGCCCAGCGGCGGCTGCATGCGCACCGCCACCCTGCGAGCGAAGCTGTCGGTCGTGCCGCCAGCCTGTGACGGCACGACCATCCTCACCGGCCGGTCCTGCGCCCGGGCGGCCCCCGCGAACCCACATGCGATGACGCCGCGCCGGAACATGGTGACCCCTCACAAGGTGCCATTCTAACCCGTGGCAAAGCCCTGCACCAGACTTCCCGACAGCAGACGCCAGCCGTCCACCAGCACGAAAAAGATCAGTTTGAACGGCAATGCCACCACCGAGGGCGGCAGCATCATCATGCCCAGCGACATCAGCAGCGACGCCACGACCATGTCGATCACCAGGAAGGGCAGGAACAGGATGAAGCCAATCTCGAAGGCGCGCTTCAGTTCGCTGACCAGATAGGCCGGCATCAGCACCCGCCACGACGCCTCGGCGGCTGGCGTCTCGGGCAGTTGGGCGAGGCTGGAGAACAGGGCCAGATCAGCTTCGCGCACCTGCGCCGCCATGAAGCGGCGGAAGGGCTCGGCGGCGGCCGTCAGCCCCTCCATAGGCCCCAGCCGGCCCTCGTTCATCGGCACGATGCCGGCGATCCAGGCCGCCTCGAAAGTCGGCTGCATGACGAAGAAGGTGAGGAACAGGGCCAGACCGATCAGCACCGGGTTGGGCGGCACGCCCTGCGCGCCGATGGCGGTGCGCAACAGCGACAGCACGATGATGATGCGGGTGAAGGCGGTGGCCATCACCAGCAGCGACGGCGCCAGTGACAGCAGCCCGACCAGCGCCGCCAGCTGCAGCAGCCGCGCGCTGGCGCCGGGCTGGCTGCCGCCCATGTCGATGCTGACGGACTGGGCGAAGGCTGGGACCGCCCCCAGCAGCAGGGCGGCCGTGGCCAGCAGCATCACCAGGATGGCCGGGCGCTTCATGGCCTGGGCCCCTCCGGCAGCCAGCCCACGACCTGGTCGCCCACCAGCAGCAGCTCGCGCCCGTCGACCCGCAGGATCAGCGCCCGGCGTCGCGCATCGACAGCCAGCGCCGCGGCCACACTCAGCCGCGCACCGGGCGCCGCCCCTGCCAGCCGGCTGCCGCGCGCCAGCCGGCCCAGCAGGAAGGCCAGGCCCAGCCCCGCCAGCAACGCGCCCGCCGCCTGCAACAGATCACCGGTCATGGCTCGGGCATCGTCACGGTCAGGGCGTCGAGCTCGGCGACCAGCGCCAGCATCGCTGGGCGCAGCGGCAGGGCATGGGCGGGCGGGGAGCTGGCCAGCGCGGCGCAGATGGCGGCGGCCTCCTCCTCCAGCCCAGCCAGATCGACCTGCCGGCCGCCCCGCACCAAAGCGCGGGCCATGGCCAGGGTGTCGCGCATGATATCGATGCTGGCGGCCAGGGCTTTGTCGGACATGGGCACATTCTGCCGGGTGCCAGTTGCCGCCGGGTTAACGCGGCGAATGCGCGGGCTTCATGCCCGGTTAAGGTTTTACCGGCAGTCTACGCCAGATGGATATCGCCCAATCCGGCCCCGTGGCCCTGGCTGAACGCCGCCTGCACTGGCTGGACCAGCGGCAGCGCGTGCTGTCGCAGAACGTCGCCCACGCCGACACGCCCGGCTACCAGGCGCGCGACGTCACCCCGTTCTCGCGCCGCCTCGGCCAGGCGATGGCAGCGACCGATCCGCGACACATCGGCGCGGCCGCGGCCGGTGTCCGCATGCGGGAAGATCGCGCGGCGTCCGAACGCACCCCCAATGGCAATGGCGTTTCGCTGGACGAACAGGCGCTGCGCATCGCCGAGACCGACCAGCAGCATGCGCTGGCGATGGGGCTGCACCGCAAATACCTGGCGCTGTTCCGCGTAGCACTTGGCCGTTCCGGCTGAAGGAGAAAACCATGGATCTCGACCGCGCATTGAGCATTTCGGCCGCCGGCATGGCGGCGCAATCGACCCGGCTGCGGGTGGTGGCGGAGAACATCGCCAACCGCGACAGCACCGGGCAATCGCCTGGCGCCGAGCCATACCGGCGCAAGACCATCACCTTTGACAACAGGCTCGACCGGGCGCTGGGCGCCAGCACGGTGCGGATCGGCCGGATCGGCACCGCGCGGGGCGGCTTCCCCGAGCAGTTCGACCCAAGCCACCCGGCCGCGGACGCCCGTGGCTATGTCCGCCGACCGAATGTGGACAGCCTGATCGAGACGATGGACATGCGTGAGGCGCAGCGCAGCTACAGCGCCAACCTCTCGGTGCTGGAAACCACTCGCGGCATGTTGACCCGCGCGATCGAGGCGCTGCGCTGATGGCCATCCCCCTTCTCGGCGCCCCGCTGGGCGTGCAGATCGGCGCCGCCGGCGCGGCCGCCGCCTACCGGGCCATCCAGGGTGCGGCCGAAGGCGGGGCTGAGGGCGGCTTCGGCGCCGCTCTGACCCGCGCGGTGCAAGGCGTAGTGAACACCCAGCGCAGCGCGGATGCGGCGTCGACCCAGGCGTTGCAGGGCCAGGGCAGCGTGACGGACGTGGTGCTCGCCGTCTCCCGCGCCGAACTCGCTTTGCAGACGGCGACGACGCTGCGCGACAAGATGGTCAGCGCCTATCAGGACGTGATGCGGCTGCCGATCTGACCCCTTAACCCCCACAGGAGGTGGCGGTGCTTGAACAACCCGCGGCGCAGGCGATGCGCCACGCGCTCTGGGTCTGCCTGCAGCTCGGCGGGCCGCCGCTGGTGGCCATGCTGGTGGTGGGCGTCGCCATCTCGCTGCTGCAGGCGCTGACCCAGGTGCAAGAGGCGACGGTGTCCTTCCTGCCCAAGGTGGCGGTGATGGGCGGCGTGCTGATGTGGCTTGGCCCCTTCATGGGTCGGGTGCTGCAGGGCTGGGCGGCACAGATGTTCGACCAGGTGGTGGCGCGGGGCGGGCTGCCGTGAGCGCGGATGACGCCGCCTTGCTGGCCAGCCTGCCTGTTCTGGTATTCCAGGCCAGCTTGCTGTTCTGCCGCCTGGGCGCTGCCGCCATGCTGCTGCCTGGCCTCGGCGAAGCGGAAGTGCCGGCCACCATCCGGCTCAGCCTGGGGTTGCTGCTGACGCTGTTGCTGTTGCCGCTGCTGGCCCCTGCCCTGCCGCCTCCGCCCGAGGCGATCGCGGAAATGCTGCGTTGCCTGGCGCTGGAACTGCTGGCCGGGCTGTGGCTGGGCGGGCTGGCGCGCGGGTTGATGCTGGCGCTGGCCCAGGCCGGCCAGGTGATGGGCAGCATGATCGGCCTGACGACGCCGTTGCAGGGCGACCCCGGGCTTGGCGCGCAATCCACCGCGCTGGGCCGGGGCTTCGGCTTCGCCGCCACTGTGCTGGTGCTCGCGACAGGGCTCTACGCGCTGCCCTTGGGCGCGCTGGTGAACAGTTACGCTGTGCTGCCGGCCGGAGCCCCCTTCCCCGCCGGCCCCGCTGCCGATGCGGTCGCGGCGATGGTCACCGAAAGCCTGTCCCTTGCCCTGCGCCTGGCCGCACCGTTCATTCTGGCGGGCGTGTTGTTCAATGCCGGCATGGGGCTGATCGCGCGGGTGGCGCCGCAGGTGCAGGTCTTCGTGGTGGCCGCGCCGGCGCAGATCATCGGCGGGCTGGGGCTACTGTTGCTGCTGCTGCCGGCCATCCTTGCGATGTGGCAGGGCGCCATGGTGGTGGCCTTCCAGGCCCTGCCGGGCGGCTGAAGCATGGCGGATGAAGCCGACGAATCCAGTAAGACCGAGGAACCTTCCGGGCGGCGGATCCAGCGTGCCCGCGCCCAGGGCCAGGTCGCGCTCAGCCGCGAGGCGGTGGGGTTCGCCACCCTGCTGGGCGCGGGCACCGGGCTGCTGATGCTGCTGCCCGGCCTGCTGCGCGAGGCGCTGCTGGTCTTTCGCGGCACCCTGGCGCGCAGCCACGAACTCGCCGCCGATGGCGCCGCGCACGCCTGGGCGTGGCAGTTCCTGGGACTGGTGATACCGATCGCCGGCTGCACCGTGCTGGGTGCGGTAGCGGCGACGCTGCTGCAGACCCGCGGCGTAATGGCGCTTTCGCTGCTCAAGCCCCAATTCGCCAGGATCAATCCGCTGGCAGCGATAAAGCGGATGTTCGGATCCGAGGGTTGGATTGAATTCGGCAAGAGTTTGCTCAAGATCGGCCTCGTGACCGCCGCAGTGGGCTGGGTGGCCGGCGACGTTGCGAAGTTGTCGGCCAGCCTGTCGCTGAGCGAGGCAGGTTTGCTGGGCGTCATCGGGCAGGGAACACGGACGCTGCTTTTCGCCGCCCTGGGCATCTTCGCCCTGATGGGCGGCGCCGACATTCTTCTGGCGCGGCGCAAACACCTCAAGGGCCTTCGGATGACCAGGCAGGAGGTCAAGGACGAGATGAAGGAGAGCGAGGGCGACCCGATGGTTCGCGCCCGCCAGCGCATGCTGCGTGAGACACGCGGCCGCCAGCGCATGCTGTCCGCGGTGCCGACCGCGACCGTCGTCATCACCAACCCCACGCATTACGCGGTGGCGCTGCTGTATGAGCCCGAGACCTCCTCGGCGCCCCGGGTGGTGGCGAAGGGCGCTGATCTCGTGGCCGCGCGCATCCGCGAGCTGGCGGTCGAGGCCGGCGTGCCGCTGCTGCCCAACCCACCCCTGGCGCGGGCCCTTTGGCGGCTGGATGTGGACACGGAAATCCCGGCGGAGCATTGGGAAGCGGTGGCAGAAATCATCGCCTTCGTGCTTCGCAAGCAGGACAACATGCCGGGCCCGGCGCGATGAACCGCGCCTGGCGGGAGGGCGCCTGGGCGATAATGGCGGCATTGCCGGAGGCCAGCGCATTGCTCGACGCAGGGGGCAGGGTGCAGACCCTGAACGCGCCCTGCCGCATGCTGCTCGGGCCTGCACTGGCGGTGGGCAGTCATGTCGCTGCCTGGTTCAACGCCGGGCGCCGCGCGGAGATCGACGCCGCCCTGGCCGCGGGCCACGGCCGGTTGATGCTGTCGCTGGCCGACCCCATCGCCACACCGCGTCAGGTCGAGGCCACGCTATGCACCGTGTGGCCCGGCGTGTTGCTGCTGCGCCTGGCGCCGCCTCCACCACCGCCACGGGATGAGCGGTTGGCCCTGGTCGGCCGCATGGCCGGCGGCGTGGCGCATGACTTCAACAACCTGCTCGGCATCGTGACCGGCGCGGCCGAGGCGCTGCGCCGCCCGGCCGCCGATGCCGCGCAGGAGCTGGCCGTGCTGGACGGCGTGGCGACCCGCGGCGCGGAGCTGGTGCGCCAGCTGCTGGCCTTTGCCCGGCAGCAGCGGCTGGCGCCCCAGGTGCTGTCGCTGAACGAATGCGTGGCCGCCGCGGGCCAGCTGCTGCCCCGGCTGATCGGCGCCCAGGTGCGGCTGGAGCTGGCGCTGGACGAGCCCGGCCGGCTGGTGCTGGCCGACCCCTCGCAGCTCGACCAGGTCATCATCAACCTGGTGGTGAATGCGCGCGACGCGATCGCCCGCACCGGCTGGCCGGGGCGGGTGCGCCTGTCCACCGGCCGACGCATCGTGCTGCGCGCCGGCGGCGAGGGGCACGGCGCCACCCCCCCCGGCCGCTACGCCACGCTGGTGGTCGAGGATGACGGGCCGGGCATCCCGCCCGACATTCTGCCGCGCATCTTCGAGCCCTTCTTCACCACCCGCATCGATGCCGGCGGCACGGGCCTGGGGCTGGCCACGGTGCAAGGCATCGTCACCCAGAGCGGTGGCTACATCGCGGCCGAATGCCCGGCCGGCGGCGGCACCCGCTTCACCATCCTGCTGCCAAGGCATGAGGGGGTGCTGCCCGAATCGGCGCCATCCCCGCCCGTCGCTCAAGCGCCACCCAGCAGCATTTTGCTGGTTGAAGACGAGCCGGCGCTGTTGCGGATGGCGGCGCAAGCACTGCGCGACGCCGGCCACAGCGTGGTAACGGCCGAGGACGCCTACACGGCGCTGGAGTTGCTGGAGGCCGGCACACGGCCTGGGTTGCTGGTGAGCGATGTGTCGATGCCGGGCATGGACGGCGTCGCTCTGGCGCGCGCTACGCGACAAATTTTGCCGGGCCTGCCTACCCTGCTGCTGTCGGGCTACGCCGCGTCGGCACTGGCGGCCGATCTGCCGGCCGAAGGCTGGCATTTCCTCGCCAAGCCCTTCACCGCGGCAGGGCTGTGCGGCGCTTGCGCAATGGCTCTTGCCCAACCTGCCGAATAAGAACATAGTCAGAACAGAATTTATTTGCTTGGCGGTTCGATAACCGCTGCCTAGGTTGCGCAGGGTTAAGGTTTGCGCGCTCCGGTTGCAGCCAGAATGGGGTTTGGAATTATGGATAAGGGTAAGGCGCTGGAAGCGGCGCTCAGCCAGATCGAGCGGTCCTTCGGCAAGGGCTCGATCATGCGCATGGGGTCCAAGAGCTCCCTCGAGGATATTGAGGTTGTCTCGACCGGATCCATCGGCCTCGATATCGGCCTGGGCATTGGCGGCTTGCCCAAGGGTCGCGTCTGCGAGATCTATGGCCCCGAATCCTCCGGCAAGACCACGCTTGCGCTGCATGTGATCGCCGAGGCGCAGAAGGCCGGCGGCACCTGCGCCTTCGTCGATGCCGAGCACGCGCTGGACCCCGGCTACGCCCGCAAGCTGGGTGTGAACGTGGACGAATTGCTGATCAGCCAGCCTGACGCCGGCGAACAGGCGCTGGAGATCTGCGACACGCTGGTGCGCTCCAATGCGATCGACGTCCTGGTCATCGACAGCGTCGCGGCCCTGGTTCCCAAGGCCGAGCTGGAGGGCGAGATGGGCGACACCCATGTCGGCCTGCAAGCTCGGCTGATGTCTCAGGCGCTTCGCAAGCTGACTGGCAACATCAGCCGCTCGGGCTGCCTGGTGATCTTCCTTAACCAGATCCGGCTGAAGATCGGTGTGATGTTCGGCAATCCGGAGACGACGACGGGCGGCAATGCGCTGAAGTTCTACGCCTCGGTCCGCCTCGAAATTCGCCGCATCGGCGCGATCAAGGAGCGCGACGAGGTCGTGGGCAACTCCACCCGGGTGAAGGTGGTGAAGAACAAGATGGCGCCGCCGTTCCGCCAGGTCGAGTTCGACATCATGTATGGCGAGGGTATCTCCAAGGTGGGCGAGCTGATCGACCTGGGGGTCAAGGCCGGCGTGGTTGAGAAGTCGGGCGCATGGTTCAGCGCGGAGAGCCAGCGCATCGGCCAGGGGCGAGAGAACGCCAAGCAGTTCCTGCGTGACAACCCGACGGTGGCAGCCGCGATCGAGAAGAAGATTCGCGATCAGTCCGGCGTGGTGGCCAATGCGATGATGACAGCGCCCGAGACCGAGGATGCCGCTGCCGCCGAGTGACGCCGGCCCGAAGCCGGCGGTGCTGTTCATCGGCGGCTTCGGCGACAGTCTGACCCGCCAGGTCGTTCGCGTGGTGGAGGAATTGCGGCCGCTGCTGCCCGGCTACGCGTTGCACTATTTCGGGCACTGGCAGGGTGCCGCGGCCGCGCGGTTGATGGCCGCGTTGCCTAAGGACACACCGCTGATCCTGGCCGGCCACAGTTGGGGGGCGGACCGGGCGGCGCGGTTGGTGCTGGCAAATCCCGGCCGGGTCCGCCGGCTGGTCACGATCGACCCGGTGGGCTGGCAGGCACCGCAATTGTTGCGGCGGCTGCGCGGCGCGGTTGCGGAATGGATCAACGTGCAAGCCACCGGTGGCGGTCCTTGGGAGGCGTCGAACATTGTTGCCCGGATCGGGCGCCCCTACGGATCGGCGGCGTCGCGCTCGGCGCATCTGGGCCTGGCCGTGCCGGTGGCGCATCGCGACTTCCGCGGTATGCTGCTGGCCCGGGTGCCGGATGGGCGTTCGGTGCTGCAGTGCATCATCGCCGGCTGAGTGCTTCCAGCAAAAGCGGCGCGAATACGCCCGGGTTTTCGGCGAAGGGGAAGTGGCCGATGCCCGGCATGGGGACGAACCGCGCGCCCACGATCTGCGCCGCGGTCGCGGCCGAAGCCTCCTGCGTGCAGGAGTAATCGTATTCGCCGGTCATCAGCGTCAGCGGGCACCGGGCGGTGTCGATGCCCCCCAGCCGGCCGCGTGCATCCCACCCGCCGGAATAGAACAGGATGTCGCCCGGGAAGGTGCCATAGCCGCCCTGGCTGTAGTGCCACCAGATCTCTGCCGCGCATGGGGCGGGCGATTGCGGCGCCATCAGCCCTTCCACCCATTCTGGGGTGAACAGCATGGCGTTGACCGCGGGGTGCAGCGGCCAGGGCGTCCGCCGGCCGGGAATATGCTCACAGGCCTCGCAGGCGACGATATGGGAGAAGCGTCCGGGCGCCCGCAGCGCTATTTCCAGGCAGATCTCGCCCGACATCGAGGCGCCGAGGAGGACCGGATTCTCGGTAAATCCCCAGGCCTCGCGGAAGCCCAGCACCAGCCTGGCGTAAAGCTCCGTGTCCAGCGCCCAGGCGCCCGGCGCGGCCAGCGGCGGCGAGCGGCCATGGCCGGGCATGTCGAAGGCGACGATCGCATGCCCGGCCAGCGCAGGTTCGGCGGCCAGGCGGTGGAACTGCCGCCCGTCGGCCCCCGCGGTGTGCAGCCCCAGGATCGGGCTGCCTTCGCCATGCTGCTCCCCATACAGCACCACGTCGCCCACCTGGACGTAGCGGCCGCGCGCCGTGGGCAGCGGCGCGGCGCTACCGGCCGGGCGTAGCGATTCGGGCGGCATGCCAGCACCGCCATTGGCCACCCATCGTGCCAGTTCAAGCACCCGGCGCAGCAGATGGGCGTGTTGCATCCAGGCCAATTCGTCACCCGCCACGGTGAAGCCCGGTACCCGCATTCGCATGGCGAAGAGGTTGTGATGGTGGCGCGGCGGCAAGGGCGCCAGGAAGGGACCCCAACTGGCCGCCGCCGCCGCGAATATGGTGGCACCGCCCTCACCCAAGGCCAGCGTCAGCACGCCATCCTCCATGTCGATCCGCACCGACAGGCCGGGTTGTGCCAGGCCGAAGCGCGCCCGGGCGCCCGGCAGGTGCCGCGCCAGCACCGCATCCGCGGCGCAAGCTGCCTGCCAGCGTGCCAGCCCACCCGCGCGCAGCCATTCCCAACCCTGCATCAGCCGATCCTCCGCGGGCCGATGCTCCGCGCCGCGCGCGGCCGGCGCAAGCCCCTTCCCCGCCGCGCCGGGCTGCGCCACGCTGCCCCGAAACGGAGGAACGCCATGCCCATCACCACCCGCCGCGCCGCGCTGGCCGGCGCCGCTTTGCTGGCCGCGCCCCGCCTGGCGCATGCCTTCCCCGACCGCTCGCTGCGGGTCATCGTGCCGTGGAACGCCGGCGGCGTGACCGATATCCTGGCCCGATCCATGGCGCCCGCCATGCAGGCCGCCCTGGGCCAGGCCGTGGTGATCGAGAACCGGGCCGGCGCCAATGGTGGGGTGGGCGCCGAGGCGGCGTCCCGCGCGCCGGCCGACGGCCATACCCTGTTCGTCTCCAACGCCGATACCCACGCCATCAACCCATTCGCCTTCCGCCGGCTGCCTTACGACCCGGCTGCGGATTTCGCCCCGGTCAGCCTGTTCGCCCGCGTGCCCTTTGCCCTGATGGTGGGTCCCTCGCAGCGTGGCGTGACCGATCTGGCCGGGCTGCTGGCGGTGGCCCGGGCACAACCCGGGCGGCTCAGCTTCGCATCCTGGGGCGTCGCATCGGCCTCGCATCTGGCGATGGAGCGGATTGCCCGCGCGGCCGGGGTGGAGATGCTGCACGTACCCTTCACCGGTCAGGCGCCCGGGATGACGGCGGTGGCCGCCGGCCAGGTGGACGCGATGGTGCTGCCCGCCGGCGGCGCCGAAGCCCTGGCGCGCGATGGCCGGGTGCGCGTGCTGGCGGTGACCAGCGCCGAGCGCCTGGCGCTGATGCCCGACGTGCCGAGCCTGCGCCAGGCCGGCGTCGATCTGGTGACCGGCAACTGGTTCGCCTTCCACGTGCCCGCGCGCACCCCCGCACCGGTTGTGGCGCGGCTGTCCGCCGTCACCGCCGAGGTGCTGCGGCAGCCACAGGTGGCCGAGATTTTCCGCCAGCAGGCCACCACGCCCGAGGCGACGACCCCCGAAGCCCTGGGCGAATTCGTGCGTGAAGACCGCCAGCGCTGGGGCGAGGTGATCCGTGCCGCGCAGATTCAGCTGGAGTGACTGGCCGCGCCTGCCCGCGCGTCCTACATTGATCAGACGGAGGACACGCCATGGACCAGCCCCTACAAGCCTCGCCCGGCGCGCATCCACGCGATGCCGACCCGCACGGAGAAATCCGTGCGGAAGTACGCAAATTATGCGCCCGCTTTCCCGGCATCTACTGGCGTGAGCTGGATGCGCGGCGGGGATACCCCACGGAATTCGTCACCGCCCTGACCGAGGCAGGCTATCTGGGCGCGCTGATCCCCGAGGAGTTCGGCGGTGCCGGCCTGCCGCTATCCGCCGCCGCCGCCATCCTCGAGACGATCCATGAGGAAGGCTGCAACGGCGCCGCCTGCCACGCCCAGATGTACATCATGGGCACCATCCTGAAGCACGGCTCGCCCGAGCAGAAGCAGCGCTTCCTGCCGGCCATCGCCGAGGGCACGCTGCGGCTTCAGGCATTCGGCGTCACCGAGCCCACGTCGGGCACCGACACCACGGCGCTGCGCACCACCGCGCGGCGTGAGGGGGATAAGTGGATCGTCAATGGTCAGAAGATCTGGACCAGCCGGGCCGAACATTCCGACCTGATGCTGCTGCTGGCGCGAACCACGCCAAAGGACCAGGTGGCGAAGAAGACCGAGGGGCTATCCACCTTCATCGTCGACATGCGCACCGTGGTCGGCAAATCGCTGACGATCCGGCCGATCCGCACGATGATGAACCACAATTCCTGCGAGGTGTTCTTCGACAACATGGAGGTGCCGGCGGAGAACCTGGTCGGCCAGGAGGGCCGTGGCTTCCGCTACATCCTGGACGGGATGAATGCCGAGCGGCTGCTCATCGCCAGCGAGAGCGTCGGCGATGCCAAGTGGTTCACCAAGCGGTCGGTCGATTATTCGAAGCAACGGGTGCTCTTCGGCAAGCCCATCGGCACCAACCAGGGCGTGCAGTTCCCGATCGCCAAGGCCTACGCCCAGATGCGCGCCGCCGAAGCGATCGTGCAGCAGGGGCTGGAGCGCTTCGAGGCCGGTCTGCCCTGCGGCGAACAAGCCAACATGGGCAAGATGCTGGCAGCCGATGCCGCCTGGGCCGCCGCCGAAGCCTGCGTGCAGACCCATGGCGGCTTCGGCTTCGCCGAGGAATACGACATCGAGCGCAAGTTCCGCGAGGCGCGGCTGTATCAGGTGGCGCCGATCAGCACGAACCTGATCCTCAGCTACATCGGCGAACACGTGCTGGGCATGCCGCGGAGCTATTGATGAACCATATCGCCCCGCGGCCGCCCGGGGCGCCAGCCACACCAGCTGATGCCGTCATCGCCGCCGCCGCGGCCTTCATG
>JACMRO010000293.1 GCA_014376425.1 Rubritepida sp. | reverse complement strand
GGGGGTGGAGAGCAGCCGCTGCGCCGCGGGGAAAGGCGGGGGGGCGGCGCCCGCGGCGGGGCGGGAGACGCCGTTCTCGGTGGGGTCGGTGGTCGCCCCCGCCGCCTCCTTTCCCTTCGCCGACGGGCGGGAGGCGCCGCCTGCCGCCGGCGCCACGGCGGTCAACCAGCCTGGCGGGCCGATGCGCGATGGCGAAGTGATCGCGGCGGCCGACGTGGCCGGGCTGGCAATGGTGTTCACCGGCATGCGGCATTTCCGGCATTGACCCTCGACGCGCTCATCCTGTTGGCGGCACTGGTCGTCATCGCCGTTCTGGTGCTGCTCCTGCTGCTGCGCCGGCCGCCGGGGGACCCCGCCGTGGCGCTGCTGCTGGCGGCGCAGGAGCGGCAGGGCGAGCGCCTGGGTGCGCTGACCGGGGAGACGCGATCGGCGCTGAGCGAAAGCCAGGCGGCGACGGCCCGGACGATCTCCGAGCTCACGACACGGATCATGGAGGTGCAGGCCGCCGCGGCGCAGGCGCAGCAACAGGGCTTCGCCGCGCTCGAAAAATCGGTCCTGGACCGCCTGACGCTGGACGCCGCCGCGACCCAGCAGCGGCTGACGGGCACGGCCGAAGCCTCACGCGAGGCACTGGACCAGCGGCTGACCGAGGCGCGCGACCGCAACGCACTGAACCACGAGGCCCTGCGCGCCGGCGTGGCCGAGCAGCTGAACGCGACGCGCGAGAAGCTGGCGGCGGTGGAGACCGCGCTGCTGGAGCGCCTGGCCGCGGACGCTGCCGCCACCCAGACCCGCCTGACCGCCGAGGCCGGTACCTCCCGCACCCTGCTCGACGCCAAGCTGAAGGAAATGGCGGAGACCAGCGGCAAGCAGCTGGCCGAGATCCAGAAGAGCGTGAACGAGCAGCTCGCCGGCGCCGTCGAGAAGCAGATGAATGAGAGCTTCCAGCGCGTCATCGACCAGTTCGCCGCCATCCAGCAGATGATGGGCAACGTGCAGTCGGTGGCGACGCAGGTCGGCGACCTCAAGCGGCTGTTCGGCAATATCAAGACCCGCGGCGGCTGGGGCGAGGCGCAGCTCAAGGCGATGCTGGACGATTTCATCGGCCCTGCCGCCTACGAGACCAACGTGAAGCTCCGCGAGGGCAGCAACGACATGGTGGAATTCGCCATCATCATGCCCGGCGGCGACCCGCGCGCCCGCCTGCCGCTGGACGCCAAATTCCCCTCCGAGGATTACGAGCGGCTGATGCTGGCGCATGAGGCCGGCGATCTGGCCGGCGAGGCGCAGGCGCGCCGCGCGATCGAGACGCGCATCCGCACCGAGGCTGCGAAGATCAAGGCGAAATACATCTGCCCGCCGGTCAGCACCGAATACGCCATCCTCTTCCTGCCGACTGAGGGGCTGTATGCCGAGGTCGCCCGCATTCCCGGCCTGATCGACGATGTGGCGCGCGGCTGCCAGGTCTTCATCGCCGGCCCCTCGCTGCTGCCGGCGATGCTGAAGACGGTGCAGCTGGGCTACGTCTCCTTCGCGCTGTCGCAGAACGCCCAGAGCGTGGGCGAGCTGCTGGCCGCGACCAAGACCGAGATGGGCAAGATGGACCAGGTGCTGGAGAAGCTGGGCAAGCAGGTCGGCAACGTCTCCAACACCATCGGCAGCGCGCGGGTGCGGACCAAGGCCATCGCGCGAAAACTGCGCGGGCTGGAGACGCTGCCGGGCGAGACGGCCGAGGCGTTGCTGGAGATCGCTGCGGTGGTGGAGGAGATCGAGGAGGAGGAATGACCCTGCAGCTGCAATCCGCTGCTGGACTGCTGGGCCTGTGCCTGCTGGCATGGACCTGTGGCGGGTGCCGGCGGGGGGTCACCTGGCGCATGGTGGTGGCCCGCCTGGCGGGACAGCTCGCGCTGGGCGCGGCCATGCTGCACGTGGCCCCTTTCCGTGCCGCCTTCGGCTTTCTCGGCGATGCCGTCACCGCCCTGGCCCGCGCCACCACCGCCGGCACGTCGCTGGTCTTCGGCTATCTCGGCGGCGCGCCGCTGCCCTTCGCCGAGCCCTTTCCCGGCGCCGGCTTCATCCTGTTCTTCCAGGCGCTGCCGCTGGTGCTGCTGGTCGGCGCGCTCTCGGCGCTGCTGTATCACTGGCGGGTGCTGCCGGCGCTGGTCGGTCTGATGGGGCGCGCGGTGACCAGCGCCTTCGGCCTGGGCGGTGCGGCGGGCTTCTCGGTCGCCGCCAACGTCTTTGTCGGCATGGTCGAGGCGCCGCTGCTGATTCGCGCCTGGCTGGCGCGACTCACGTTGTCTGAGATGTTCGTCGTCATGGTCGCCGGGCTCGCCACCATCTCGGGCAACACGCTGGTGATCTACGCCACCATTCTCGCACCCGTGGTGCCGGATGCGGCGGGGCAGCTGCTGGCGGCGTCGCTCATCGCCGCCCCCGCCGCGGTGTTGGCGGCCATGCTGATGCGGCCGCCCGCGCCGGGCTTCGTGCCCGACCTGGCCGAAGCCACCTCGCCGCCGCTCTACACCTCGTCGATGGAGGCGCTGGTGCAGGGCACCATGGATGGGCTGCAGCTGCTGCTGGGCATCATGGCCATGCTCATCGTCTTCGTGGCGCTGGTGGCGCTGGCCAACGGCATCATCGCGCCGCTGGGCGTCACCTTGCAGGAGATCGCGGGCTGGGTGTTCCGGCCGCTGGCCTTCGCCATGGGCGTGCCCTGGGCCGAGGCCGGCATCGTCGGCTCGTCGCTTGGCGTGAAGCTCGTCATCAACGAATTCGTGGCCTACCTGAATCTGGCGCAATCGGGCGGCGCGGGGCTGTCGGAACGCTCGCGTCTCATCCTCACCTATGCGCTGTGCGGCTTCACCAACATAGGCTCCCTGGGCATCATGCTGGGCGGCATGAGTGCTATGTGCCCCGAACGGCGCGCCGACATTGTGCGGCTGGGCTGGCCCAGCCTGTTGGCTGCTACCATCGCCTGCTGCATGGTGGGCGCGACCGTGGGAATCCTGACATGACCCATCTTGTTCACCGCAACCTGCGCGTGGTGGCCCCAGCCGCCGTCTCCGGCCAGGGCATCTGGCTGACCGGCGCCGATGGCCACCGGGTGATGGACGGCTCGGGCGGGGCGGCGGTCGCCTGCCTGGGACACGGCCACCCGCACGTGCTGGCGGCGATGCACCGCCAGCTCGACCGGCTGACCTATGCCCATACCAGCCTCTTCACCAATGAGGCGGCAGAGGCGCTTGCCGACATGCTGGTGGGCCATTCCCCCGGCGGACTGACCCACGCCTACTTCGTCTCCAGCGGCAGTGAGGGGATGGAGGCCGCGATCAAGCTGGCGCGGCAGCACTTTTATGAGTCCGGCCAGCCGCAACGGTGCCACTTCATCGCGCGGCGGCAGAGCTACCACGGCAACACGCTGGGTGCGCTGGCGATGGGCGGCAACGCCATGCGCCGCGCGCCCTACACGCCCATCCTGAGCGACGCCTTCAGCCACGTCTCGCCCTGCTACGCCTATCGTGACCAGGCCGAGGGCGAGGACGATGCCGCGTACGTCCAGCGCCTGGCCGATGAGCTTGAGGCCGAATTCCAGCGCGTCGGACCCGACACCGTGGCCGCCTTCGTGGCCGAGACGGTGGTCGGCGCCACGCTGGGCGGCGTGGCGGCGCTGCCCAGGTATTTCCCCGCCATGCGCGCGGTGTGCGACCGCCACGGCGCCCTGCTGATCCTGGACGAGGTGATGTCCGGAATGGGTCGCTGCGGCACGCTGCATGCGTGGGAGGCCGAAGGCATCGCCCCCGACATCCAGGTCATCGCCAAGGGGCTGGGCGGCGGCTACCAGCCGATCGGAGGCATCCTGATGAATGACCGTGTGCTGGACCCGATCCGCGACGGCTCCGGCGGTTTCATGCACGGCCAGACCTACCAGGCGCATCCGCTTGCCTGTGCCGCGGCGCTGGCGGTGCAGGAGGTGATCCGCGACGAGGATTTGCTGGCCAACGTCAGCGCCATGGGCGCGCTGCTGGAGGATCGGCTGACCGAGCGGCTGGGCAACCACGCCCATATCGGCGACATCCGCGGCCGCGGGCTGTTCTGGGCGGTGGAACTGGTGGCCAACCGGGCGAGCAAGGCGGTGTTCGACCCGGCGGGGAAACTGCACGCCCGCATCGGCGCCGAGGCGTTTGCGCGCGGCCTCGCCTGCTACCCGATGGGCGGCACCATCGATGGTCGGCAGGGCGATCACGTGCTGCTCGCGCCGCCCTACAATGTAACGGCGGCGGAGATCGGCATGATCGTGGAGCGGTTCGGCGACGCGGTGGAGGCGGCGCTGGCCTGACCGCCGCCGCCCATCTCAACTGCCAGGGCCGGGCCTGACCCGGCCGCCTCACAAAGAACGGGATGCCGGGGTTGACCCCGCGCCGGGCGTGCTACTCCGCCGCGACCTTCCCATCTGCCGCCCGCCGGCGCACCCGAAGCCTGCGGATGCGTCGCGGGTCCGCATCCATCACCCTGAACTCAAGCCCCGAGCTATGGCTCACCAGCTCGCCCTTCGCCGGTACCCGGCCGGCCAGGATGAAGATCAGCCCGCCCACCGTGTCGATATCTGCGCCGCGCTCCTCCTCCGTCAGCACGGCGCCCATCCGGGTTTCGAACTCGCCGATCGGGGTGCGTGCATCCAGGTCCATGCTGCCATCCGGCCGATCCACCATGCGCGGTGCGTTCACCTCGTCATGCTCGTCCGAGATGTCGCCGACGATGGTCTCGACCAGGTCCTCGATGGTGATGAGCCCGTCGATGCCGCCATACTCGTCCACCACCAGCGCCATATGGACGCGCGCCTCGCGCATCTTCAGCAGCAACTCAAGCACGGGCACGCTGGGCACCACCAGCAAGGGGCGGCGGAGGATGGCGGTCATCGAAAAGGGTGCGTCGCGGCCGATGCCGCCGATGATGTCCTTGATGTGCACCATGCCCACGATGTCATCGAGGTGGCCGTGATAGACCGGATAGCGCGAATGGCCCTCCGCCTGGATCAGCGCCAGTGCCGCGTCCAGCGTCAGGCTGTCGGGGAGCGCCACGATGTCGGCGCGCGGGATCATGACGTCCACCGCGTTGATGCCGCGCAGCTTCAGCACATTGGTCAGCAGCGCGCGTTCCTGCAGATCCAGCTCCGGCGCGTCGGCCGGGGTGGTGTCGGTGGGGCGCTCGATCAGCTCCTCCATCCGGTCGCGGACGCTCTCATGGGGGCGGCGGCGCAGCTTGCCGGCCAGGCGGTGCAGCCAGGGTTTGTCGGGGCCGTCGCTCATGCGGAACGTCCGCCGCCCGGGCTCCAAGGGTTGGGCAGGCGCAGCCGGTGCATGGCGCGGGCCTCGGCCTGTTCCATGCGGCGCGCCTCGCCCGCTTCCATATGATCGTGACCGAGCAGGTGCAGCGTGCCATGCGCGACCAAATGCGCGGCATGGGCGCCGGGGCGGCGGCCCTCGGCCCGGGCTTCGCGCCGCACCGTCTGCAGCGACAGCGCAATGTCGCCCAGCGCTGGCGGGTGGCCGGGAAAGCTCAGAACGTTGGTGGGTTTCTCGAGGCCCCGGTGCTGGGTGTTCAGCGCTTTGAGGGTCCGGTCATCAGCCAGGAGCACGGTGACTTGGCCAACGGCACCTTCGCAGGCGGCGCGCACCGCGCGTTCGGCCAGCCGGGCTGGCAGCACACGGCGCCAACCCGGCACCGCGACCACGATCTCGATCGAAGGGCCCGGCCCGGCCCTGCCGCCCATGGGCCAGGTCGGGTCGCTTAGCGGCCCGGCCGTGTCATCCGTGGGCCTAGATCGGCCCTCCGATAGGCTACTACTTCGGTCCGGCATCGGCTCCATTCCAGTTACGCTTGCGCGGCGCGTGTTCGGCGTCCGCCCGGCCATAGGCCGCCACGATACGCCCGACCAGCGGGTGGCGCACCACATCGGTTTCACTGAAGCGCATGAAGCCGATGCCGGGCACGTTCTCCAGGATTCGCGCTGCTTCCACCAGCCCCGAAGGCGTACCCGGCGGCAGGTCGATCTGCGTCGTGTCGCCGGTGATCACCATGCGGCTGCCCTCGCCCAGGCGGGTGAGGAACATCTTCATCTGCGCCGGCGTGGTGTTCTGGGCTTCGTCCAGGATGGCGAAGCAATGCGCCAGCGTCCTTCCGCGCATGAAGGCGAGCGGCGCGATCTCGATCTCGTTGGCCGCGATGCGCCGCGCCAGCTGATCGCCCGGCAGCATGTCATTCAACGCGTCGTAGAGTGGGCGGAGATACGGGTCGACCTTCTCCTTCATGTCGCCGGGCAGGAAGCCCAGCCGCTCCCCCGCCTCGACCGCGGGGCGGGAGAGCACGATGCGCTCCACCTGGCCCGACAGCAGCAGCGCCACGCCATGGGCCACGGCCAGGTAGGTCTTGCCGGTGCCGGCGGGGCCCAGGCCGAAGCTGATCTCATGCCGGTTTAGCGTATCCATATAGGCCGCCTGGGCGGGGCTGCGCGGCGCGATGGCGCCCTTGCGGGTGCGGATCTGCGGCAGGTCCCGTAAGGGGAGGCGCGGTTCGCCGTCGGGCTCGGGCCCGTTCGCCGCCATGCGCAATGCCGCCTCCACCTGTGCGATGGTGCAGCCATCCCCGCGTTCCAGCCCGCGCCACAACTGGCGCAGCGCTTCCTCGGCGACCACCGTTCGCCCGGGCGGCCCGGAGATGGTCAATCGATTGCCGCGCGAACTGAGCTTCACCCCCGTCTGTTTCTCCAACAGGCTCAAATGTCGGTCGAATTCGCCATAGAGCTGCGCCAGCAGCGCATTATCGTCGAATTGCAGGGTGACAGACCGGCTTTCGCTGGAGGGATTTGCAAAGCGCGGGGCGATGCCAGGGGCGATGGTATTGTTCAAGCGGCGTGTTTCTCCCGGGGTTGGTGGGCGAGGTCCTCGATGACGCAGGAAAGCGAGTTGGCCGACGCGCCGATCGCCCGCATGCGGATGACCCGGCCAGCGAGGTCGGCCGGGTCAGAGTCGGGCGCTTCCGCATGGACGGCCTGCAGCCAGGGTGAGCGCCCGGCGACCTGCCCGGGATGGCGGCCCGCGCCGGTCACCAGCACCTCGAAGACGCTGCCCACATGGGCCGCGTTGAACGCCAGCTGGCGGTCCAGCAAAAGGGCCTGAAGTTCACGCAGCCGCGCATCCCCAACGGATTCATCAACCTGGAACGGCGCGCGGGCGGCAGGGGTTCCCGCGCGTGGCGAATACTTGAAGGAGTAGGCGCCGGCGAAGCCGATCTCGCGCACCAGCGACAGCGTGGCCGCGTGGTCGGCATCCGTCTCGCCCGGGTGGCCCACGATGAAGTCGGAACTGAGCCCCAGGTCCGGCCGGGCGGCGCGCAGCCGGTCCACCAGGCGGCGATAGTCATCGGCGGTGTGGCCGCGGTTCATCGCCGCCAGCACGCGGTCGCTGCCGCTCTGTACCGGTAGGTGCAGCATCGGCATCAGCGAGGCGAGGTCGCCATGCGCGGCGATCAGGTCGTCAGCCATGTCGCGCGGGTGGGAGGTGCTGTAGCGCAGCCGCGCCAGCCCCGGGATCTCCGCCAGCTGCCGCAATAGAACCGCCAGCGAACCGGCGCCCTCGCCGTGATAGGCGTTGACGTTCTGGCCCAGCAACGTGATCTCGCGCGTACCCTGGGCCACCATTCCTCGCGCCTCGGCCAGCACCGCCGCCGCTGGGCGCGAGGCCTCCGCGCCGCGGGTATAGGGCACGACGCAAAAGGCGCAGAACTTGTCGCAGCCCTCCTGCACGGTAAGGAATGCTGCCACGCCTTGCGGCGAGCGCGCCCCTGGCAGCAGGTCGAACTTCGATTCGGCGGGAAATTCGGTATCCAGCACCAGGCCGCCGGCGCGGCCGGCGCGCGCCACCATCTCAGGCAGCCGATGGATCGTCTGCGGCCCAAGCACGATGTCGACATAGGGCGCCCGGGCGGCGATCTCCGCCCCCTCGGCCTGCGCCACGCAGCCGGCCACCGCCAGCACCATGGGCAGGCCGCGATCGGCGCGCGCCTGCTTGACCACCCGCAGCCGCCCCAGTTCAGAGAACAGCTTCTCCGCCGCCTTCTCGCGAATATGGCATGTGTTGAGGATCACCATGTCGGCATCCTCGGGCGTGGTAGTCGAGGAGAACCCCAGCGGCGCCAGCACCTCGGCCATGCGCTCACTGTCATACACGTTCATCTGGCAGCCCCAGGTCTTCACGAGCAGCCGCTTGGTCACCATTCAGCCATCACTCCCTGCCCCCATAGCGAGTGGCCAGGCAGCACATGTGAAGACTAGCAGTCGGGGTCAAGCGGCGCGGAGCCTCCCAGGCAACGGTTTTGCAAGCATTGGCACTAAAACTGTCGGCAATCTGTGCCGGTTCGGTCAAGCATCTTGTCGGATCGGCGCCGGCAGGGCGATGGCCGGCCGGTTTTGCCGCAGCGCCGCGGCGCTCATGGCGACAACCCGGCCGGTCTGCGCCGCCATGTGCTTGCGGTTCGGCAGGGCAGCGGGCGCGAAGGGTTCATGCAGCACCACGGTCGCCCGCGTGCCGGTCCGGCGCAGCAGCCGCCAGGCATGGCTCGCCGTCTCCATGTCGCCATACCAGGCGAAGAGCGGCCGGTCGCGTCGGCAGGCAGGCAGGAAGCCCAGGCGGTCATAGACGACCGTGACCGGCTGCACCTGCGCGGCATGGGCCGCCACCGAGAAGAAGCTGCTGCGGAAGGGCAGCACGCGGGTGCCGTCGCTGGTGGTGCCTTCGGGGAACAGGATCAGGCCTTCGCCGGCGCGCAGCCGGTCGGCCATCGCATCCGCCTCATGCCCCGTGCGGTTGCGGCTGCGGCTCACGAACACGCAGCGCCCCAGCCTGGCCACCCAGCCGATCAGCGGCCAGCCGGCGACCTCGGATTTGGAGACGAAGCGTGCATCGAGCAACGCGCCCAGCGTGAGGATATCCAGCCAGGAGGAGTGGTTGGAGACGAAAAGCGTGGCCCCCGGCGCCGCCGTGCCCACCGATTGCAGCTGGAGCCCGATGATCCGGCACAGCGTGCGATGGTAGAACCGGGCGAAGGCGTTCCGCGCCCCGCCCGGCAGCAGCACCAGCACCGCCTGCACCGGGATGCACAGCACCGTCCACAGCAGGACCATCCCCAGCCGCCGCACCGCCCGCATCCGCCCGCCCAACGGCCGCTCCTCCATCACGTCGCGCCACACCGCGCCGGGCATGCGCGGCCGGAAGCGCAGCGGCGTCTTGCGGGCCAGGCGGCGCGGTTTGGCATTGTCGGGGGCGACGCGGGCGGTCATGGTCATGGCAATGATCGGATCCTGCTTGCCGGCGGCGTAGCGCGGTGTTCGAGACGCTACAATGACGCGGCGAAGAAGCCTGTGTGACGGGAGGCAATGGCGTGCGCGAGCCTGATCGAAGCCTGGCGGTAAGCGTGCTGGGGGCTGGCCCCGTCGGCATCGGTATCGCAGCACTGACAGCCAGCCGCGGGCATCGCGTCGCGCTGTGGTCGCCGCGCGGCGGCGGCACCCGGCGCATCGGCGCCAGCATCGATGTGCACGGGCTGTTGGAAGGCCGCTTCCCGGTTCGGGTTGCGGCCGATATCGGGCGCGCGGTGGAGGGTGCCGATGCGGTGGTGGTGGCGGTACCCGGCCACGCCCAGCAGCCGGTGCTGCAGCAACTGGCGCGGGTGCTGAACGGCCAGCCGGCTGTGTTCGTGGCGCCGGCGGCGTCGCTGTCGCCGCTGCTGCTGGCGCGGATGCTGGAACCGCGTGGGCTGGACGCGGCCGTGGGCGGCCTGGCCTTCCCGCCGCTGGCGGCCCGGCGCCTGCCCGATGGCCGGCTATGGATCGGCGCGCTCCGGCGCCGGTTGTTCCTGGGCGCCGATGGCGACCCCGCCCGGCTGATCCGCGTGGCGGAGGCGCTGTTCGGCGCCCCGGTGCGCGCCTTGCCGGACCTCCTGGCGGCGTCGCTGGCCGATCTGTCCGGCCTGGCCGATGCGGCGCAACTGCTGGCGCCGCCCGATTCCGCCCAGGCCGCGATGCGCCTGCTGACCGCCTTGTCGGAGGAGCGGCAGGCGCTGTGCGCCGCGTTGCGGGTGCCGCCGCGCCCGGCCGGCGACTACTTCGCCGAAATCGGCGGGCTGCCGCCGCTGGACGCCGCAAGGGCGCTGGGCCAGGGCGCCCTGGCGCTGTCCTTTCAGATCACCATGGCGGCGGCCACCAACACCCGCCTGCCGATGACCGAGGCGGCGCTGCGGCTGCTGGAGGTGATCGCTGGGACGACGATGCGGCGCAACCCGGTGCTGGCGGCGCTGGGCGAGGACCAGTTGCGGGCGTTAATCCGGTGGGGGCGGGCGGCATAGCGCCACGTGGCCTTTTGCCGGGCCGGCGGGCCGATCAGTCGCCGCGCAGCGCGGCCCCCGCGGCCAGTGGCGCCAGTGGCAGGGCCAGCGCCAGCAGGGCGCCCAGCAACAGCAGCATCGGCCGCGCCGTGCCCTCGCCCGCAGCCGCCTCAATCGCCGCGGCGCCAAACACCACTGCCGGGATCGCCAGCGGTAGCACCAGCAACGGCAGCAACACGCCGCCCCGGCGCGCCCCCAGCGTCAGCGCCGCCCCAGCCGTGCCAAGCATCGACAGCAGCGCCGAGGCCAGGCCCAGCGCCAGCATCGCCGTGGGCCAGGCCGATGTCGGCAGGTTCAGCATGGCGGCGGCCAGCGGCGTGGCCAGCAGCAGCGGCAGCCCGGTAGTCAGCCAGTGCGCGACGGCCTTGGCCAGCGCGATCAGCGCGGGATGCAGCCCCGACAGCAGCAACAGGTCGAGCGAACCGTCATCCGCTTCCGCGCCCCACAGCCGGTCGAGCGGCAGCAGCGCGGCGAGCAGCGCCGAGGCCAGCAGCGCGCCGGGCGCCAGGCGCGCGAGCGTCTCGGGCGCGGGCCCGACGCCGAAGGGGAATAGGGCGGTCACCAGCAGGAAGAACAGCACCGCAGCCAGCGCATCGGCGGGGTGGCGCAGGGCGAGACGCAGTTCACGCGTCAGCAGCGCGGCCCAGGGCTTCAAGCCACGCACCCGCCCAGGCGCATCCCAGCTTCGCCTGCGCGGATCACTCGGCGACCCTTGCGCGAATCACGCCACGCCCCCTTTGCGCGGCTCACGCCGTGACCTCTTTGCGCGGCCCACGCCAAGACTCCGTTGCGCGGCTCAAGCCACGACCCCGTTGCGCGGCTCAAGCCACGACGCGAAGGGCGTCGCTCAGCGTCTCGAAGATACGGTCGACATGGGGCTTCTCGATGATCAGCGGCGGCGACAGCGCCACGATGTCACCGGTGACGCGAATCAGCAGGCCATCGTCAAAGCAGCGGCGGAACACATCCATCGCTCGCGCGCCGGGCTGGCCGTCGCGCGGCGCCAGCTCGATGCCGGCGACCAGACCAAAATTGCGCACGTCGACCACATTTGGCTGGCCGCGCATCTGCTGCGCCGCATCCTCGAAATAGCCTTCCATTGCCTGCGCCCGCCCCGGCAAATCCTCGGCGCGGTGGATGTTCATTGTGGCGATGGCTGCCGCCGCCGCCAGCGGGTGGCCGGAATAGGTATAGCCGTGGAACAGCTCAATGCCGTTCTGGATGCCGTGCACCACTGCGTCGTGCACGGCATCGCTCACTGCCACGGCGCCCATCGGCACCGCCGCGTTGGTCAGCCCTTTGGCCATCGTCATGATGTCCGGATACACGCCCAGCCGCTCACTGCCGAAATCGCGACCGATGCGGCCGAAGCCCGTGATAACCTCGTCATAGATCAGCAGGATGCCGTGCTTGGTGCACAGCTCCCGCAGCCGCTCCAGATAGCCCACGGGTGGGATCAGCACGCCGGTGGAACCCGCCAGCGGCTCCACCATCACCGCCGCGATGGTGTCGCCATGCAGGGTAACCAGGTTCTCCAGCTGGTTCGCCAGCTCCCAGCCATGCGCCGGCTGGCCGCGGGTGTAGGCGTTGCGCGCCGGGTCATGCGTGTGCGGCAGGTGATCGACATAAGGCAGCATGGCGCCGAACTGCTTGCGATTGCTGCCGATGCCGCCCACCGACATGCCGCCGAAGCCCACGCCGTGATAGCCACGTTCCCGCCCCACCAGCCGCACCCGCTGGGCCTGGCCCCGTGCGCGCTGGTAGGCGAGTGCGATCTTTAGCGCGGTGTCGGCGCTCTCGCTGCCGGAATTGGTAAAGAAGACGTGGTCGAGCCCGGGGGGGGTGAGTTCTGCCACGCGCGCCGCCGCCTCGAAAGCGATGGGGTGGCCCAAGTTGAAGGTGGGCGCGAAATCCAGGATTTCCGCCTGGCGCTGGATCGCCTCGATGATCTCGCGCCGGCCATGCCCGGCATTGCTGCACCACAGCCCCGCCGTGCCGTCGAGGATCTCCTTGTTTTCCGGCGTGTAGTAATGCATGCCCACTGCGCGGGCGAGCATGCGCGGCGTGTCCTTGTAGTACTTGTTGTCGGTGTACGGCATCCAGAAGGCGTCGAGGTTGTTCGGACGCGGGATGGAGAGCTCGTTCATGGCGGCAGGAAAGCGCCTCAGCCCCCGCCGCGCAAGGGTGGGCGCGCGGCGCGGCGCTCATTGTGCCGCTTCACCAGCGATGCTCACCGCGCCTCTTTACCAGCGGCGCTCAACGCGCCCCCTCACCAGCGGCGCTCAACGCGCGAGGGCGCAGCCGCCCTCCGCCATCGGCCGGAAGCTCTGCTCCGCCGGCAGGCTGCGCACCAGCCTGAAATAATCCCACGGCCCGCGGCTTTCCGCCGGCGTTTTGACCTGGAACAGGTGCATGGGGTGAATTTTCCGCCCATCCGCCCGCACCCGGCCTGGGCCGAATAGCGGGTCGTTGGTCGGCATCTCCTTCATCCGACGGATGGCGGCGGCGCCGTCGGCGCGGGCCGCCGGCACCCCCAGCGACGCGACCGCCTTGAGGTAATGCAGCGCCGCCGAATAGCCGCCGGCATGGATCATGCCCGGGCGCTGGCCACGCAATTCGCGCGCGAAGCGCTCTGCGAAGGCGCGGCTGCCGTCGTTCAGGTCCCAATAGAAACTCTCGGTCAGCAGCAGGTTCTGCCCGGCCTGAAGCCCCAGCGCGTGCAGGTCGTTGATCTGCGTCAGCATCGCCGCGATACGCATGTTGCCCGGACGCGTCAGGCCGAATTCCGCCGCCTGCTTGATGCTGTTCACCGCGTCCGCCCCGGCATTCGCCAGGCCCAGCACCTTGGCGCGTGATGCCTGCGCCTGCAGCAGGAAGGCGCCGAAGTCGGTGGTGCCGGGAAAGGGGTGCCGGGCCGACCCCAGCACCCGCCCGCCGGCGGCGGTGACGAACCCGCCGGTGTCGCGCTCGATGGCATGGCCAAAGGCATAGTCCGCGGTCAGGAAGAACCAGGTGTCGCCGCCATCCTGCACCGTGGCGGTGCCCACGGCATGGGCCATCGCCCAGGTGTCGTAGACCCAGTGCACGTGGTTG
>JACMRO010000292.1 GCA_014376425.1 Rubritepida sp. | reverse complement strand
GCGACGACCGATGCCTTCGTGGCGGCGGAGTATGCGCGTTGGACGCCTGTGGTCAGGGCCGCGAATGTGCGGATCGAATAAAGCCGGGCTGAAC
The DNA here is from genome assembly GCA_014376425.1 of Rubritepida sp. Taxonomy (GTDB): domain Bacteria; phylum Pseudomonadota; class Alphaproteobacteria; order Acetobacterales; family Acetobacteraceae; genus Rhodovarius. The sequence goes on along the minus strand of JACMRO010000292.1, from coordinate 17,532 downwards.
GCGAACCCTTGCCCGATCGGGCACGTCCGGCGCCATCGAAAGCCGGGCGCGATCTGATGCTGCCGGCCGGCTGTGTCGGCGCCGGCTTCATCCGCGAGCCATGGTGTTCCGCAACCGGCGCGCGGGCAGGAGATGGCGTAATCTGCGGGTGGCTGGTCGCCCGCGCTGATCGTGCCAAGATGGCGTCGTGACCCTTGCCGCCCACGACCGCTACGACCACAGCGCCATCATCCACCGGCCGGATTACCGTTGGCCGAACGGCGCCCGGCTGGCCCTGCTCATCGTCAACAACATCGAGCATTTCGCCTATCGCGAAGGCCTGGGCAGCGACAGCACGGGCCCGGCCACGGTGCAGAACCAGCGGCCCTACGCGTGGCGCGACTACGGCAACCGCGTCGGCCTGTGGAATCTGCTGGCGCTGCTGGACGAACTCGACCTGCCCGCCGCGCACAACTGCAACGCCGCGGTGCTGGACCATTGTCCGGAGATCGCGCCCGCCCTGCTGGCCCGCGGCGATGAGCTGATCGGCCACGGCCGCACCAACTCCGAACGGCAGGACACCCTGCCCGAGGCTGAGGAGCGGCGACTGATCGCGGATAGCCGCGACACCCTGACCCGCCACGGCGGCCGGCCGCGCGGCTGGCTCGGCCCCTACATTGCGCAGAGCGCCGCCACGCTCGACCTGTTGGCCGAAGCCGGCTTCACCTACTGCCTCGACTGGCCGGCGGATGACCAGCCGTTCTGGATGCGCACCCGCGCCGGCCCCATCCTGTCGATCCCCTACAGTGTCGAGCTGAACGACAGCCCGGCCATGGTGATGCGCCACCATACCGGGCGAGAATTCGCCGCGATGATCACCGACCAGTTCGACGAGATGCTGGCGCAGTCCACCGCCCGTCCGCTTGTGATGAGCATCGTGCTGCACCCCTTCATCCTGGGCCAGCCGCACCGGCTGCGGCCGTTCCGCCTGGCGCTGCAGCACATCCTGCGACACCGCGACCAGCTCTGGATCGCCCGTCCGGGCGAGGTGTTCGACCACATTGCCGGCCTTCCGCCAGGCGTCGTGCCATGAAGCGGGACTTCGAGGGCTATGGCCGCCACCCACCCGATCCGCGCTGGCCCGGTGGCGCGCGCCTGGCGCTGAACTTCGTCATCAACCACGAGGAGGGCGGCGAACGCTCCGTCCCCGATGGCGACCCGCAGAGCGAGAATGCGCTGACCGAGGGAAGCACCGGCCTGCCGCAGGGTCGCGATCTGGGTGCCGAAAGCATGTTCCAGTTCGGCAGCCGCGTCGGCTTCTGGCGGCTGCACCGGCTGTTCACCGAAGCCCGCCTGCCCTGCACCATCTTCGCCGTGGCCCGCGCGCTGGAGCGGACGCCGCAGGCCGCGGCCGCGATCCGCGAGGCCGGCTGGGACGTTGTCGGCCACGGCCTACGCTGGGAAAGCCACGCCGACATGGACGAAGCGACCGAACGCCGCAATCTGGCAGAGGCCACCCGCATCATCGAGGCCACCACCGGGCACCGCCCGCGCGGCTGGTATTGCCGCTACGCCCCCAGCCTGAACACGCGGCGCATCCTGCGCGAGCTGGGCTACCTCTACGACAGCGACGCCTATGATGACGAACTGCCCTATTACGACGACGGGCAGCTGGTGATCCCCTATTCGCTGGTGAATAACGACCTGCGCTTCCAGCGCGCCGCCATCACGACCGGCGCCGAATTCCACGTCTACATCATGGGCGCCATCGAAATGGCGCTCAGCGAGCCAGGTGGGCGCATGCTCAGCGTGGGGCTCCACAACCGCATCATCGGCCATCCTGCGCGGGCCATCGGGCTGAAGCGCCTGCTGGAAGCGGTCGCCGCCATGCCGGAAGTGTGGGTTTGCCGGCGGCTCGACATCGCCAATCACTGGATGGAGCACCACCCGACATGACCTTGCCAAACTGGCGCTCGCTGCTCTTCGTGCCCGCGGCGCGGGAGAAATTCGTGGGTCGCGCGCATGAGCGCGGCGCGGATGCGATCATCCTCGACCTCGAGGACAGCATCGCGCCGCCGGAAAAGCCCGCGGCGCGTGCCGCACTAGCTGGTGCCGTACCGCGGGTCTCCGCCAACGGCGCCGATGTCGTGGTGCGGATCAACCGGCCGATGGAGATGTCGGTGCTCGACATCGCGGCCAGCGTCATCCCCGGCGTGCACTCGCTGATGTGCACCAAGGTGATGGGCGCCGACCACGTGAGGCTGCTGGCCGAACTGATCGCGACCGCCGAGGCCGCCCAGGGCATCGCGCCCGGCACGGTGAAAATGCTGGCGCTGGTCGAGGATGCCGCCGCCGTGCTGCGGATGGGTGAGATCGCCGCCGCCCACCCCCGCCTGATCGGCATCGGCGTGGGCGCGGAGGACCTGGCCACCGACATCCAGGCCGAGCCGAGCGCCGATGCGCTGGACTGGTCCAAGCGCATGTGCATCATCGCAGCCCGCGCTGCCGGCATCCTGCCGATGGGGTTCCTGGGCACGGTTGCGGGCTTTTCGGACCCGGATGGCTACCGCCAGGTGCTGCGCCGGTCTAACCGGCTGGGGTTCGCCTGCACCACCTGCATACACCCCAGCCAGGTCGCGGTCATCAACGAGGAATACGGCGTCTCGGCCGAAGCGGTGGACCGCGCGCGGCGGCTGGTCGCGGCTTTCGAGGTGGCCTTGGCGCAGGGCCACGGCGCGGTGGCCTTCGAGGGCGAGATGATCGACATTCCAGTGGTGGAACGGGCACGGGCGGTGATCGCACGGGCGCGGTGAGCCGCGGGAAACCGACCACGGCCGGGGTTAATCATCACCCATTGTCACGCCGTCGCCCGCGAGGCCGAGGGGCGTGCGATCCGGCTGGCCGGTCGACATGGGTGCCACAGGCGCGCGCGCGTCACCGAAGCCGAGCCGCGACCGCGTGACTTCGGCCAGGGACCGATGCCACACCGGTAACCCGCTGCGGGTGAGGACCGTAACGCCCTCGAGGGCGGTGCTGGCGCAGAACTTCGGCGCAACGGCCGTCACGCTGCAGTTCTCCGAGGTCTAACCGGCCTTTCAGCGCAATGCGGCATCACCTCGCCCACATCGGGCAATTCCGGCAACTGGCCCGAGGTGACGACGCATTTCCGGCCGCTGTCGCTGGGCGGCGCGGTGCAGGGGTATTTCATCAGCATGGACAGCTGGCGCCGCTTCTCGCCCGCCCCCCAGGCGGCGCTGACCGCGCAGTTCTGCACCCTGGAAACCCAGATGTGGGACCGGGCTACCTCCGCCAATGACGACGCCGTTGACTGCGAGGTGGTCCGCGACCCCTGCATCCAAAACCGCCGCTTCGCCATACAGATGGTCGAGATCAGCCCGGCTGATCAGCAGATGCGCCGCGCCGCTGGGCAGATCGTCCTGCTGCTCTGGCGCGATGCCTCCCTGCAAGTCGACCAGACCTGCCCGGCGACGTGGAACCAGACGGTGGGCAGCGTCGCGGGGTTGACCATTCGTTAGAAGGGCGCGGCCAGGAGGGGGACCGCCAGGTTGCCGGGCGGGCGGGGGGGTGATACCCGACAAATCAACCATGAAGACCGTCACCGTCCTCAACGGCCCCAATCTCAACATGCTGGGGCTTCGCCAACCGCACATCTACGGCGCCGCCACGCTCGACGACGTGGAAAGTCTTTGCGCGGAAACGGCGCTGGAGCTGGGGCTGGGTATCGACTTCCGGCAGTCCAACATCGAGGGTGAGCTGGTCTCCTGGATTCAGGAATGCCGCGGCCGATCGTCGGGCATCATCATCAACCCCGCCGCCTACACCACCACCTCCATCGCCATTTTGGACGCGCTGCTGATCGCCGATCAGCCGGTCATCGAGGTGCACATCACCAACATCCACAGGCGGGAGGAATTCCGCCAGCACAGCTATGTGTCGAAAGTGGCGACCGGGGTGATCTGCGGGCTGGGCGTGGCGGGATACGCGCTGGCGTTGCGCGCCATGGCCGGCATTCTGGCCGATCAGCAGGAAGACGACGAATGAGCAGCGGCATCACCTTCGACCCCTCGGCGATCCGCGAACTCGCGAAGATCCTGCGTGAGACCGACCTGACCGAGATCGAGCTGGTCGAGGGTGACAGCCGCATCCGCGTGGCGCGGCTGATGCCGGCACCGGCCGCGGTGACCTATGCCGCCCCCGCGCCGATGCCGGCCCCGGCATCAGCACCCGAGCCCACCCTGTCGGCCGAGTTCGACCCCAAACACCCCGGCGCGGTCACCAGCCCGATGGTCGGCGTGGCCTATCTCTCGCCCGAACCCGGCAGCCCACCCTTCGTCCAGGTCGGCGCCCACGTCACCGCCGGCCAGACGCTGCTGCTGATTGAGGCGATGAAGACGTTCAACCAGATCAAGGCGCCGAAATCGGGCACCATCACCCGCATTCTGATCGAGCCGGGCACACCGGTCGAATACGGCGAACCGCTGATGCTGATCGAATGACCAGGCCGTTCACCAAGGTCCTGATCGCCAACCGCGGCGAGATCGCGCTGCGCATTCACCGCGCCTGCCAGGAAATGGGCATCCGCACCGTTGCCGTGCATTCCACCGCCGATGCATCCGCCATGCATGTTCGCCTGGCCGATGAAAGCGTCTGCATCGGCCCGCCGGCGGCGCGCGACAGCTACCTGAACATGGCCGCACTCCTCTCCGCCGCCGCCATTACCGGGGCCGAGGCGATCCATCCCGGCTACGGCTTCCTCAGCGAGAACGCCAACTTCGCCGAGATGGTGGAAGCCCACGGCCTGGCCTTCATCGGCCCAAAGCCCGAGCACATCCGCATGATGGGCGACAAGATTTCGGCCAAGGACGCGATGCGCCGGCTGGGCGTGCCGCTGGTTCCCGGCAGCGCCGGCGCGGTGGAGAGCGCCGAACAGGCCCGCGCCATCGCCGTAGAGATCGGCTACCCCGTCATCGTCAAGGCTGCGGCCGGCGGCGGCGGCCGCGGCATGAAGGTGGCGCGCGGCGCGCACGAGATCGAGGAAGCCTGGCAGCTTGCCCGCACCGAGGCGAAAGCGGCTTTCGGCAATGACGAGGTCTACATCGAAAAATACCTCGACCGCCCGCGCCACATCGAATTGCAGGTGATGGCCGACACCCACGGCAACGTGGTGCATTTCGGCGAGCGCGACTGTTCGCTCCAACGTCGCCACCAGAAGCTGGTGGAGGAAGCCGGCAGCCCGGCGCTGGACGGCGCCGCGCGTGACGCGCTGGGCGCCACCGTCACCGCGGGCCTGCGCCAGCTGGGCTATCGCAATGCCGGCACGCTGGAGTTCCTGTGGCAGGACGGCCAATTCGCCTTCATCGAGATGAACACCCGCTTGCAGGTCGAGCACCCCGTCACCGAAATGGTCTGCGGCGTGGACCTGGTGCGCGAGCAGCTGCGCGTCGCCGCCGGCGAGGCGCTGGGCTACGCGCAATCCGACATCACCTTCAACGGCCATGCCATCGAATGCCGCATCACCGCTGAGGACCCGGTGGATTTCACCCCCTCGCCCGGCCGGGTGAACACCTATCACGCGCCGGGCGGCCTGGGCGTGCGGGTCGATAGCGCGCTTTACTCTGGCTACTCGGTGCCGCCGCATTATGACAGCCTGGTCGCCAAGCTGGTGGTGCATGGCGCGACCCGTGCCCAGGCGATCGCACGGATGAAGCGTTGCCTGAACGAGATGGTGGTGGACGGCATCAAGACCACCATTCCGCTGCACGCCCGCATCATGGACGACCCTGAATTCCAGGCGGGCGACTACACCATCCACTGGTTGGAACGCTTCGTCGCACGTTGAAGCGTCTTGTCGCGGCACGGCCAGAGGCGGTAGAACCGCATCGCCACAAGCCATTGGCAAAGGGATCTCATGCGCAATCTCATCGCGATCTTACTGGCGGGCAGCCTGGCGGCGTGTGCCGGCACACCCGGTACGGGCGAGCCACAGGCAGTGGTCGACCGCGCCACCCTGGCCGTGCAGGAGCTTCTGGGCAACGACCGCGACCTGTTGAGCGCTGCCAACATGCTGCGCAACGCCCGGGCGGTCATGGTTTGCCCACGCGTGTTCCGCGCCGCCTTCTTCCTCGGCGGCGAGGGCGGTGGCTGCGTCCTGGTGGGCCGCGACGGTTCGGGCGGATGGTCGTCGCCGGCCTTCTACGCGCTGGCGTCGGGCAATCTGGGTTTCCAGTTCGGCATCCAGGACAGCCAGACCATCATCATCATCCGCAGCGATCGCGGGCTGACCGCGATCCTGGACAGCCAGTTCAAATTCGGTGCCGATGCCTCCGTGGCCGTTGCGGCCTATGGCGGGTCGGTACAGGGGGCCACAACGGCCAATCTTGGCGCCGACATCGTGACCGTGTCGCGCTCACGCGGGCTGTTCGCCGGCGTGGCGCTGGACGGCACCATCCTGTCGTCGCGCAGCGAATGGAACCAGGCCTATTACGGCCAGGATCTGTCGGCGCGGCAGATCGTGGTGCAGACCGCGGCGCATAATCCGGGCGCCGACCCGCTGCGCGCGGTACTGGCTCGCTTCGGCAGCCCGACGGCGTCGGTGGGTGGGTCGGCTCCTGAGATGGCGGTGACGCCGGTTCGCGAGGTCACGCCGCGCGCCCGGCCTGTGACCGGCGCCCCGCGCCAGGTCGGCCGCATGCCCCTGCCGCCTCCCCCGCGCTGAAGGGCGCGCGGCGGCCCGGTCGAGCGGGTTGCTGCGAACGATGGGGGGGCGGGCGCATGGCGGCTGGGCCAGCAGCCCCCCCGCCAGCGCTTGGTCTGGTGCGAGGGTGGGATACACCGGATACGCACAGACAGCCGCTACCTCTCGACGATGGGGCTGAAGCCCTCTCCGAAAGTCACCTCGGACGGCCCTTGCACAAAGGCCAGCCGGCTGGCGAAGGCCTTATTCCGCTGCCGCCACCTGCCGCCCCACCGCGCCGCGCCCGCGGCTGAACCGCGCCGCCAGCCCGTCGAAGCCCAGATACAGCACCGGCGTCACGAACAAGGTCAGAACCTGGCTGACCGCCAGCCCGCCCACCACCGCCAGGCCCAGCGGCTGGCGTAGCTCGGCCGCCGCACCCCAACCCATGGCGATCGGCACCGCACCGGCCGCCGCGGCCAGCGTCGTCATCAGGATGGGCCGGAAGCGCAGCACGCAGGCATGCCGCACGGCCGCCTCCGCGCTCTCGCCCGCACGCTGTCGTTGTAGCGCCACGTCCACCACCATGATGGCGTTCTTTTTCACCAGACCGATCAGCAGCAGCACGCCGATCACCGCGATGACCGACAGGTCCAGGTTGAACAGCCAGAGGGTCGCTAAAGCGCCCAATGCCGCTGCCGGCAGGCCGGACAGGATGGTTAGCGGATGAATTAGCGATTCGTACAACACGCCCAGCACCACATACATGATGCAGATCGCCGCCAGCACCAGGAAGCCCTGCCCAGCCAGCGCCTCCTGGAAGACCTGGGCCGAGCCGGTGAAGCCGGTGACGATGGTGGGCGGCATGCCAATCTCGCGCTCCACCGCGCGGATCGCGTTCACCGCATCGCCCAGGGCCACGCCGGGCGGCGTGTTGAAGCCGATGGTCACCGCTGGCAACTGGCCCTGATGCGCCACCGTCAGTGGCCCAGACCGCCGCTCGATGCTGGCCAGCGCCGACAGCGGTATCAGCCGCCCGGTGTTGGAGCGGATGTAGAGCTTGGCCAGCCCGCTTTCATCCCGCTGGTCCTCCGGCAAGGCCTCCATGATCACGGGGTAGGCGTTGGCCTGGCCGTAGATGGTGGAGATCTGCCGCGCGCCGAAGGCTGAGAACAGCGCCTGCCGTACTTGGTCGACCGATACGCCCAGCGCCGTCGCCCGGTCGCGGTCCACATTGACCAGCACGACGGGGCTGTCGAGCTGCAAATCGGTGTTCACATCCTGCAAGGCCGGCTGGCGCAGCAGCGCCGCCTCCAGACGCGGCGCCCAGTCATACAGCTCCTCCAGGCTCAGTCCCTGCATGGTGTAGAGATAGAGGGTGCGCGACTGGCGGGCGCCAAAATTGATGTTCTGGATCGGCTGCAGGAATACCCGCATGCCCGGCACCGCGTTGGTCGTGCGGCGCAGTTCCTGGATCACCGACTGTACATCCGGCCGCTCGCTGCGCGGCTTCAGCTGCACGAACAACCGGCCCTGGTTGATCGATGTGGAGCCGCCAACCGCGCCCAGATTCGACACCACCGACGCCACATGGGGGCTGCGCATCAACGCTTCGGCAACACGGCCCTGCATCTGCGCCATGCCCTCAATGGAGGCACCGCGCGGACCGTCGCTGTTCACCTGCAGCAGGCCGGTATCCTCGATCGGGAAAAACCCCTTGGGGATGTGCACGGCCAGCCAGCCGGCAGCGCCGATGGACGCCATGAACACGATCCACACCACGAGCCTGAACCGCAGAGCCCAGCCCAGCGCCCAGTCGTAGCTGCGCTCGACAGCCACGAAGCCGCGTTCGAAGAAGCGGTCGATCGGGCCGGGCTTGGAATGTGCCGGCATCCGGCTCGCCATCAGCGGCGTGAGCGTGAGCGACACCACGCAGCTTGCGATGACGGCAAGCGACACCGTCGCCGCGAAGGCGTTAAACACGCGGCCGACCACGCCGCCCATCAGCAGGATGGGCAGGAACACCGCGATCAGCGACAGGGTGATCGACAGCACGGTGAAGCCGACTTCCTTGGCGCCGCGCATGGCGGCGGCCATCGGGTGCATGCCATCCTCGATGTGCCGGACGATGGCTTCCAGCACCACGATGGCGTCATCCACCACCAGCCCCACCGCGATGGTCAGGCCCAGCAGCGTGACGTTGTCGATGCCGTAGCCCAGCGCATACATCAGCCCGAAGGTGATGCAGAGGCTGATCGGCACCGCGACGGAGGGGATCAGCGTGGCGGTGATCCGGCGCAGGAACAGGAAGCACACCAGCACCACCAGGCCGATGGCGATCAGCAGGGACTCCTGCACGTCATGCACCGCGGCGCGGATTGAGACCGAGCGGTCGAGGAACACGCCGATCGAGGCGCCGGCTGGCAATGCCCCCTGCAGCGCGGGCAGGCTTGCTCGCACGCCATCCACCACATCGACGGTGTTGGCGTCGGGCTGGCGCAGCACGGCCAGCACCAGCGCGCGCTCGCCATTGACCCAGCTGGCGACGCGCTCATTTTGCACCCCGTCAGCGACCTGGGCAATCTCGTTCAGCCGGATGGGCGCCGAGGCACGGCCGCCGATCACGATATTGCCGAAGGCTTCGGCATTCTGCGGCTGGTCGTTGGCGCGCAAGGACAATTGCTGCTGCGAACCCGCCAGCAATCCCACCGGCGCGTTGGAATTGGCGGCCGCCACCGCCTGGCTTACCGTGTCGAAGGCCAGGCCCATGGCGGCGATCCGGTCCGGATCGAGCCGCACGCGCACGGAATAGAGCTGCTCGCCGAAGACCTGCACCTGGGCCACGCCCTGCACCCGGCTTAGCGCAGGTGCGATGATGGTGCTGGCCACGTCGTTCAGCCGGTACAGCGGGGTGTCCCCGCCACGCAGCGTCAGCAGGACGACCGGCGCGTCGGCCGGGTTCACCTTGCGGTAGAAGGGCGGGGTGGTCATCTCAATCGGCAGCCGCCGTTGCGCGCGGGTCAGCGCCGCCTGCACATCCTGCGCCGCGCTGTCGATGTTGCGGCCGAGCTGGAACTGCAGGGTAAGGTTCAGCGTATCCTGGCCGGAGGTTGAGCTCATGCTCTCCAGGCCCGAGATCGTGCTGAACTCCCGCTCCAGCGGCAGCGCGACCGAGGTCGCCATGGTCTCCGGACTGGCGCCGGCGAAGAAGGCATTGACCTGGATGACCGGGAAATCCACCCGCGGCACCGCGGCCACGGGCAGCTTGGTGTAGGCGATGGCGCCGGCCACCACGGCGGCCAGCGTCAGCAGGCAGGTCATCACCGGCCGGCGGATGCAGAGTTCTGAAATGTTCATGGCCGCGCCTCCAGCGCTGAAACGCGTTGTGGGGCCGCGCTGCGGTCGACCACCCGCGTACCCTCATTCACCCGCTGCGCACCATCGACGATGACGCGGTCGCCATGCGCAATCTGGCCCGTGATGACAGCCCGGTCGCCCAGAACGCGATCGAGCGTCACCGGCCGGCGGCGGGCGACGCCGTCGCTGACGACGAAGACGTGGCGTCCCTGCTGCCCGGTCTGCACCGCCGGCGCCGCCACCGAGATGGCGTTGGCCTGCACCGCCGGCACCAGCGAGACCTGGACGTATTGCCCGGGTAGCAGCCGGGCATCGGCATTGTTGAAGCGCCCCTTCAGCGTGATCGTGCCCGTCGCCGTGTCGACCTGGCTGTCGACGAAGACCAATCGTCCCTCGGCCGGCGGACCGCTGTCGCCATCGACGCGCACCGTGACCGGTGGCGGGGTCTGCCCCCGCATCGCGTCACGGATCGCCGGCAGCCAACGCTCGGGCACGTTGAATTGTACCAGGATCGGGTTGGTCTGGGTGATCGTGCCCATCGAGTTGATCTCGGCCTGACGGACGAAATTGCCGACCCGCAGCGGCAGGGCGCCGAGCTGGCCGTCTACCTCGGCGGTGATGGTGGCGAATTCGATGCTCAGGCGGGTCTGCGCGATCAGTGCCTGGGTGGCCTGCACGGTGGCGGCGGCCGCAGCCGCATCGGCCTGCGCCTGTTCGAAACGCTGCTGGCTGGCGAAGCTCTCGCCGCGCAGGGACTGGTAGCGCACGGCGTCCAGCTGGGTGCGGGTGGCCTGGGCGCGGTCGCGCATCAACTGCGCTTCCTGCTGTTGCAGCAGAGCCTGATTCAGCCGGGCATCGAGGTTGAACAGCGGCTGCCCCCGCCGCACTGTCTGGCCCTCGGCCACATGCAGCTGGGTGATCTGGCCATCCACGCGCGGCCTGATCGTCACCACGCTTTCCGACTGCACGGTCCCGTTGGCCAGGATCTGCACCGGCACCGGGCCGACCCGCGCCGCATCCGTCGTCACCGGCACGGCCGGCGGGCCGGCGGGCGCCGGGGCCGGGGCCTGGGACTGGCCGGCCCAGGGCAACAGCAAGGCAATGGCGAAAATACTGATACGCAACATTCGGTTTTTCCCGATGAGATGTGCCAACCCTGCGCAAGCTGCCTGCCCCATCTGGCGGTATTCTCACGACTCTGCGACTCTTTTGTGCAGCGGGTAAACAGTCTTTAATGTTTACAACCGATGGGAGGGACCGGGAAGGTCATTCTCCCGTCCCCCCGGGTATGGCATCGTTGATCACCCGGTTGAGGAAGCTTTCATGCGCCGTCTGCTCACCATGCTTCTCCTTCTCCCCATGCTGGCGCTCGCCCAGATGCCCGACCTGCCCGGCGTGGCGAATGATGCGGAGACCTACCGCACCGATCTGCAGCGCCGCGTCCCGGCCGGCGGCACCGCGCAGCAGCGGGTTGCCGCCGAAAACCGGGCGGCCGCCGCCGAGCGCAGCGGCAACTGGCCGCAGGCCGCCGCCGCCTGGGAGGAACGGGTCGGCATGGCCGAGCCCCGCCCCGAGCAGTACCTCGCACTGGCACGTGCCCAGCTGGCCCGCACCCCGCCTGAGAATGGTCGCGCCCTGCAGGCGGCCTGGCTGCACTTCATGGCAGTGCCGGCAGGCTTGCCCGAAATTCCCTCGCTGCTGCTGATGGCGCAGGCGCTGCAGCGGCTGGACCGGTTGCCGCAGCAGTTGCTGGTGCTGGAGTCGGTGGTGGTCCGCGCGCCCAACGACGCCCGCTACGCCACCATGCTGGCCGATGCCAGGCGCGCCGCCGGCGTGCTCGTCGCCCGTGTCACGACCGATGCCGAGGCCGAGCCGGCCAGCGTCTGCATCGGCTTCACCGTGGCGCCCTCGCAGCGCACCGACTGGCAGCCGGCCGACTGGGTCCGGGCCGAACCCGCCATCCCCGGCCTTTCGATCACGCGTGAGGGGCGCCAGATCTGCGCCGCCGGTCTGCCGCATGGCCGCACGACCAATCTTTTGCTGCGCGCCGGACTGCCGGGCGAGGACGGGCTGCGCCTGACGCGCGACACCCGCGTGCCCGTCGCCATGCCCAACCGGCAGCCGCGCATCGCCTTCGACAGCAGCCGCTACATCCTGGCCCGCGGCCAGCAGGCCCGGATCGGGCTGGGCACCGTCAACCTGACGGCGCTGGACCTGCGGCTGGTCCGGGTGGCGGAACGCTCGCTGGTGCCGGCGATGCGGATGCGCGGCACGCTCGATAATCTGGAGCGTTACGAGGCTGATGACCTGGCTGAAAATTTCGGCCGCGTGGTGTGGGAAGGCCGCACCGAACTCGCGGCGCAAACCGCCAACGTCACCCAGCGCACCGTTCTGCCGCTACCCGATGCGCTGCGCGCCGCCGGCCCCGGCCTGTTCCTGCTGGTCGCCCGTGCCGGCGACGGCAGCGGCCGCAACCGCGTCGCGCCCGGCGTGCTGCCCATCTTCGTCACCGATCTGGGCCTGACCGCCTGGCGCAGCCCGGCCGGGCTGGCGGTGCAGGCGCGGGGCCTGCAATCGGGCCGCGTCGCGCCGGGTACGCGCCTGTCGTTGGTCGCCGCCAACAACGAGATCCTGGCCGAGGTCGAGGCCGATGCGGATGGCGTGGCGCGTTTCGACGCGCCGCTGCTGCGCGGCCAGGGCGCCATCGCGCCGGCTGCCATCCACGCCCTGCGCGGCGATGATTTCGTGGCGCTGAACCTCGAAGCCGCCAGCTTCGACCTGTCCGACCGCGGCGCCACCGGGCGCGCCCATCCCGGCCCGCTCGATGCCTTCATCTGGCTCGACCGCGGCATTTTCCGCCCCGGCGAGACCGTCCACGCCTCCGTCCTGCTGCGCGACGCGGCCGGCGCGCCGTCCGACCTGCCCACGCGGCTGCGGCTGCGCCGCCCGAACGGCCAGGTCGCGGCCGAGGCGGTGCCGGCGCGTGAGCCAGGTGCCGCCATCCTGTGGCCCATCCCGCTGTCCAACGGCGCGCCCGCCGGCATCTGGAAGCTGGAGGTGCTGACCGACCCCGACCAGCCACCCATCGCCAGCGCCGACATCCGTGTCGACGCCTTCGTGCCGGAGCGGCTGGAGGTGCGGATGGAGCCGGCCGGGCCGCTGGTGCCCGGCACGCCGCTCAACATCCCCGTCAGCGTGCGCTTCCTGTACGACGCGCCGGGCGAGGGCATGACCGGCTCGGCGACAGTGACGCTAACGCCTGCCCGCAGCCCATTCGCCCAGTGGCCGCGCTTCGAGTTCGGCGTGGTGGACGAGATCAGCAGCCGCGCCCAGGTCACCGCCGAAATGGCCGAGACCGACGCGCAGGGCCGCGGCACGCTGGTGGTGAACGTGCCGCGCGCGGCGGATGCGACGCAGCCGCTGGTCGGCACCATCGACCTGCAGGTGCAGGAGCCGGGCGGTCGCTCCTCCGGCACCTCGATGACTGTCGAGGTGCGGGCACAGAACCGCATGATCGGCCTGCGCCCCGGCTTCACCGACGGCGCGGTGAATGAAGGGCAGGAGGCGGCATTCGAGGTCATCGCGCTCGACGCCGCCGCCACGGCAGTACCGGCCACGCTGAACTGGCGGCTGCTGCGCGAAACGCCCGAATGGCGCATCGTGCTGAACGAAGGCACGCCCCGCTACGCCACCATCTGGCGCAGCGAACCGGTGGAGAGCGGCACGTTGCAGACCCTTGGGCAGACCCTTGGGCAGACCCTTGGCCAGACCGGCGCGCAGCCCGTCCGCCTGGCCCGCGCCCTGCCCTTCGGCCGCTACCGGCTGGAGTTGACGGAGCCGGGCACGCTGGCGATCACCAGCACCCGCTTCCGCAGCGGTTGGGCCAGCGGCGAAAGCGTCGATACACCCGACCGCGCCGATGTCTCGGCCGACCGCAGCAGCTACACGCCGGGCGACACGGCGCGCATTCGTATCCAGGCGCCCTTCGCCGGCATCGCCAGCGTGGCGGTGCTGACCGACCGGCTGCTGACGATGCGCGAAGTGGACGTGCCGGCCGGCGGCGCCGACATCACCATCCCGGTCCAGGCCGGATGGGGCGCCGGCGCGCATGTCGCGGTCACAGTGTTCCGCCCGGGCGAGGCGCGGGCCGGCCATCCCGGCCGCGCGCTCGGCCTGGCCTGGCTGCAGATCGACCCGGCCAGCCGGGCGCTGACCGTGGCGATCGAGGGTGAGCCGCGCATCCTGCCGCGCCAGCGCATCACCATCCCGGTGCGGGTCGGCGGCGCCATGACGGCGGGCGAAGCCCGGCTGACCCTGGCCGCGGTGGATGAGGGCATCCTGCGCCTGACCCGCTTCGCCACCCCCGACCCGCTGGCGCATTACACCGGCCGCCGCGCCCTGGGTGTCGACATCCGCGACGATTACGGCCGCCTCATCCCGCCGCCGGAAGGCGACCTGGCGGCGCTGCGCCAGGGCGGCGACGATGAGGCCGGCCTGGGCCGGATCGAGATCCCGCAGCGCAACGTGTCGCTGTTCTCGGGCGTGGTGCGGGTGGGCGCAGACGGGATGGCCCAGGTGCCGCTCGATATCCCCGATTTCAACGGCGAGCTGCGGCTGATGGTCGTGGCCTGGGAGGGCGCCCGCATCGGCGGCGCCGGCCAAGCGCTGACGGTGCGCGACCCGCTGATCGCCGAGGCCGTGCTGCCCCGCTTCCTGGCGCCGGGCGACGAGGCACGGCTGCCGCTGCTGCTGCACAATCTGGACCTGCCGGCCGGTGCCGTCGCGGTGACCCTGGTGGCCGAGGGCGCCATCGCGTTGAACGGCCCGGCCATCATCAACCAGCAGCTGGCCCAGGGCCAGCGCGTCACCGCCGCCAGCGGCCTGCGCGCCACCGGCCAGGGCGAGGGCATACTGCGCCTTTCCGCCACCGGCCCCGGCGGCTTCGCGGTAACGCGCGAGGCGCGGATCACCGTCCGCTCCTCCCGCGGCTTCGTGACCGAAGTGGCGGGTGGCGAGGTCGCGCCGGGTGCCGAGCGCGCCCTGCCGCTGGCCATCGAGCGCTTCGTGCCCGGTAGCTGGCGCGCCAGCGCGCGCTTCGGCGGCCCGGTGCGCTTCGACGTGCCGGGCATGCTGCGCTCGCTGGAAGCCTTTCCGCTGGACTGCACGGAACAGGCTGCGTCGCGCGTCGTGGGCTTGGTCTCCGCCGGCGCCTGGGCCGGCGAGGATCGCGGCGGCAGGCTGCAGATCGCGGTCAATTCGGTGCTCAACCGGCAGCGCTACGATGGCGGCTTCTCACTGTGGTCGGCCCAGGGCGAGCCCGAGGAATGGGTGACCGCCTACGCCACCGAGGCGCTGCTGCGCGCCCGCGCGGCCGGCGCCGCGGTGCCCGAGACGGCGCTGACAAACGCCCTACAATTCCTCGACGAGGCAGTGGAGCAGTTCGAAGATGACAGGCCGGTCAGCCTGGCCACCCAGGCCTATCGGCTGCATGCGCTGGCGCTGGGCGGCCGGGTGCGGCTGGGTGCGGCGCGACGGCTGATGGAGAACCTTCCGACGCTGCCCACGCCGCTCTCCCGCGCGCAGCTGGGCGCGGCCTTCGCCGCCGGGCGCGACACCGCCCGCGCGGAGCAGGCTTTCGGGGCCGCGCTGGCAGCACCCCAGCGGCGCTTCTGGCAACTGGATTACGGCACGGCGGCGCGCGACTGGCTGGCCATCGCCGTGCTGATGAGCGAGGCCGGCGTGCTGCCGGCGCGCCTCGATGAGGTCCGCAGCCGCATCCCCGGGCCGGAATTCACCCCCGCCAGCGCCAACACCCAGGAAAAGGCCTGGGCGCTGCTCGCCGCCGCCGCGCTGGGGCGCGATGGCAGGCCGGTGCGGGCCACGCTGAACGGCACCGCACTGGAACCGCCGGCCACGCTGATCGTCGCCCCGGTTTCCGGGCCTGCCACCATGCGCAACACCGGCGACGGCCCGATCTGGGCGACCACCAGCATCACCGGCATCCCCGCCACCGCTCTGCCGGCGGGGCGCCAGTCGATGCGCATTTCCCGGCGCTTCTTCACCCTGGGCGGCCAGCCGCTGAACCTGGACCAGCTGCGCTCCGGCACCAGCTTCATCCTGCAGGTGGAAGGCCGCGCCGAGGATGGCCAGGACCACCAGGCGATGCTGCAGCAGGGGTTGCCCGCGGGCTGGGAAATCCAGGCGCGGCTGCCGGCGGGCGACATTCCCGGCATGGCCTGGGTCGGCACGCTGAGCGAGCCCGCGTCGACGCCCGCGCTGGATGACCGGGTGGCGGCCGCGGTGAACCTGACGGCGCAGGAGCAGGTGGCGCGGCTGGCCTGGCGGGTGCGTGCCACGACGCCGGGTCGCTACGAGCTGCCCGGTGCCGAGATCGCCGACATGTACCGGCCGGAGCTGTTTGCCCGGCAGGCCACGACGCGGATCACCGTCCTCGAATAAGCGCCGCCAAAAGCCGCGCCGCAAAACCCGTGGGCATGCCGCGGGCCGCCAGGGGCATATCATCCTCGGCCAGTTCCACGCCGGCGATGTCCAGATGTGCCCAGGCCGTCTCGCCCACGAACTCCCGCAGGAAGGCGGCGGCGTGGCAGGCGTCGGGCTGGCGACCGTGCAGGCATTGACGGAGATCAGCGATGTCGCTGCGGAGGTCCTGCCGATGACGCTCGCCGATTGGCATGGGCCAGAGTGGCTCACCCACCGCGAGCCCCGCTGCCATAAGGGAGTCGCGCAACGAAACATCATTGCCGAAAAGCCCGGCATGGTGATGGCCCAGCGCGGTGACGATGCTGCCGGTCAGCGTCGCCACATCCACCACGGCGGTGGGGCGGTGCGCGACCACCGCGTGGTGCAACGCGTCGGCCAGCACCAGACGGCCCTCCGCATCGGTATCGATCACCTCGATGGTGCGGCCAGACAGGCTGCGCAGCACGTCGCCCGGCCGGTAGCTGTCGGCGCCCGTGCTGTTCTCGGCGATGGCCAGCACTGCCACGGCGGCCTGCGGCGCGCGGCCCAGCGCCAGGGCCAGCATGGCGCCGGCGCAGGCAGCGGCGCCGGCCATGTCCGCGCGCATCATCTCCATCCCCGCCGCGGCCTTGATGCTGATGCCGCCGGTGTCGAAGCACAGCCCCTTGCCCACCAATGCCACGGGCCGACCCGCGCCCGGCCACCGCAGGGTAACCAGGAACGGCCCGCTGGCGGCGGCGCGGCCGACAGCGGACAGCGCGCCGGAGCCGGCACGGGCCAACCGTTTGCGGCCCCGCACCCCGACCTTTAACCCATGCGCCGACAGCGCGCGCAAGCGCTCGACGAAGTCCCGGGGCGTCAGGCGGTTGGCCGGCGCCACCACCAGGTCGCGGGCGAAGGGGTTGCCGATGGTGCGGGGCCCGGACAGCGCCCAAAGGCGGCGCGCCTCCTCGGCCGCGGGGGTAAGGATGTGCAGCCTGGCCGGTTCGGCTTTCGGGCCCCAGGCGCGCAACGCCGCGCCG
>JACMRO010000291.1 GCA_014376425.1 Rubritepida sp. | reverse complement strand
GGCTGACCAACCAGGATGGTCTGCAGGCTGGGCTGGCTGGCCAGCGTCACGTTGGACAGCATGCGCAGCTCCTCCAGCGCGCCGGCCGATAAGCCCTGCGCCTCATCCACGATGAGCAGGTGGCGTTCGGCCGTGTTGCGCAGAATGGTGGTAAGGCTCTGCAGTACTGCCGCCTTGCTGCCGTCCGACTGTGCGCCGAAGGCGTGCGCCACCATGCGCAGCATGTCGTCGCCGGACAGCAGGGTGGTGGAGACCCGGGCGATCCGGAAACCGGCCTGTTGCAGCTCGCCGCACAGCCGCTCGATCAGGGTGGTCTTTCCCGCGCCCACCTCGCCGGTGACGACGACAAAGCCCTCCCTCTGCGCCAGTCCAAAGGTCAGGTGCGCGAATGCGCGCCGGTGCACGGTGCTCGCGTAAAACAGCCTCGGACTGGGCGTCATGAGGAACGGATGTTCGCGAAACCCGTAGAAATCGATGTCCATGCGGGATCCTGTGCGGAGGGCCGGTTGGCGGCCTCACATTCACCGGAGATCCGGCAAACGGTGAAACCAACGGGGCCGCGGAAGGTTGCGTACGGTCAGAAGCTTTGGCGCACACCCAGCACCACAAAATTCTGCACCCCGTTGCCGCCGGTGAGCGAAACGTCGCCACGCCGGGTGTGGCCGTACTGCAGAAAGCCATTGAGCCGCGGGTTGAGTTGCCGCAGCAGCGTGGCGCTACCGCTGTAGACCGAGCTTTTTGGGCTGCCCAGGCGTTCCAGCCGCCCATACTGCAGCGACCCGGTGGCCGACATGACCGGGCTGAGATCATGTGTCCAGGCGATGCTGATGGACTGCCCGCTCTGACTTTGCGTCTGGGCTTGGCCCTGGAAGGCGAATGTGGGGTCGAGCCCCACATTGCGCCGCCGCTCGCTCGACAGGCTGAGGTTGATGGTGTCGCGCGGCCAGCTCTGGCTGATCGTCACCACGGCGCGGCGGGTGCGCTGCAGGTTGCTCTGCGTGCCCAGGAAGCTGTCGGCGAAGGGTTGCAGCACCGGCCCTCCGGTCAGCACGTCCGTCAGGTTGCCTAGCGCGTCAACATTGGTGCTGGAGAGGAAGTCGGCGGCGCGCTGAGCCCCGGTGGTCAGCCGTTCGTTGTAGCTGGCGAACAGGCGGGTGCGGCCGCCAAGCAGGATGTACGCATCGGCCTGCGGCGCCTCAAAGCCGTCGCGGCGCAGGTAGCGCAGGGTGACGAAGCTTTCCTGCCCCAGGCTGACGCGGAACCCCGCACCCCAGGTCGGCTCGTCCAGCCGGAAAGGCGGGTTGCCAGCATAGCGCTGCGAGGTGTAGCCGCCGTCGCCCAGCACGGCGAGCCAGCGCGTCAGGGAATAACGGGCCTCGACCGAGGCGTTGCGGCGATAGGCGCCGCGCAGGACCCCGGTGCCGTCATAGTCGGTGGAGACCACCCGGCCCTCCAGCGTCAGCCGGCCGAAATCGCGGCCGGTACGCGCCACGCCGAACAACTCGTTGGCGATGAAGCTCTGGTTGACGAACAGCCGTTGGCCACCGGGCGTCAGCACCGCGCCGCCATTGCCGCCGGCATTCTGCGTCACCGACTGGAAGGCATAGCCCGCCTGCACGGTGGCCAGATCGCCGAAGCGCTGCAGCAGGTAGGGCGAGATTTGAAATACGGTGGTCTGGACCTGGTTGTTGCGGGTGACGACCGGCGACGTCTGTGGCGCGAAGCCGCCCCCGGCAACCTGCACATTTGCGCTGCCGCGCAAGTCCACGAAAAAGAGCTGCGGCAGGATGGTGACCAGCAACTGCCCGTTCAGGCGCTGCAGGACCCGCGTCTGGCCGGTATCAGAGGCATAGATTTGCACGCTGGGGTTGTAGTCCAGCACGCCTTTCAGGCGGGTCGTGTCGACCGTTGCCAGCACGCCGGGGCTGATGGTGGTGATGAATTCGCTGCGCTGGCCGCGCCCGCCCTGCTGCAGGTTATCGGTCCACAACAGCTGCCCACCAAGGCTGGGCGTAAATGTGTAGCCGCGATTGTTGATGACGGGCGGCCCTGGCTCGCCGCTCGGCAGGCCAAGGCCCAACGGGCGGAAGGTAGCATCCTCCAGCCCACGCCTCGCCCCGTCCAGCGGCACCGAGCCTGCCAAAGGGCTGCCAAGCAGGCCGACCGTGTCGCCGCCAGTCACGGGCCCGGTGGGCCCGGTGGGGGCGGCGATCTCGCCAGCACCGGACCCCCCGAGTGGCGAAAGCCCGCTCCCGGCCGGCGTGGGCACCTGCGCCACGGCCGCTCCGGCGAAGGTCAGGAACGCACCCATGGAGACCAGCCAGTGGCCGCAACCACGACTGGCGTCAGGTAGCATTCGGTGCGCCGTATTCGCCATGGGCGCCAAAGGTCTCTGGTGTGTTGAGCTGCATGCGATTCAGCAATAGACGGGTCACGGGACATGCGTCCAGCACATCCAGTGCCGCTTCCACCTCATCGGTCAGGGTGCGTTGCGCATCTACCACAAACACCACCTGACCGGAGACGCCTGCCAACGCGCTGCAATCGCTGGTCGAAAGGCAGGGTGGCGGGTCGATGACCAGCACATGCTCGGGCAGTGCCGCGGCCAGCCGCAGGATAGCCTGCGCCATCGTGCTACCGGAAGGCACGTCGCTACGCCGGATCGCGCCGTGCGGCACGAAGGACAGCCGGCGGATGCCGGTGGGTATCGCCACGGCGGAAGGCGGCATTTCGGGCGATGCCACCATGTTCAACACGCCCGGTCGGTCGTTGCCGCCCAGCAGACTGGTCATGGCGCCGGCCGCACCGTCGGCGTCGACCAGCAGCACCGGGCGGGCGCCGCTGGACGCGATGCCGGCGGCCAGGTTGAGGGCGACAAAGCTCTTGCCTTCCTGCTTCAGCGCGCTGGCAACCAGCACGATGCGACGACGGGCGGAGGGTTCAACCTTCGATTCATCGATACAGCGCAGGATCTGGTGATGGATCAGCCCCAGCTCCTCAAGCACACGCTGCCTGCGCCCTGCTTTCAGCGGGGTCACCAGCCCGGCACGATAGAGGGTGGCCAGGGTGATAGCGGGTGTGCCGAGCCGGGGCGCGGCAGGGCCGACCGGTTCGGGAACGACAGGCGCGGACGCGCCTGAGGAAATCGGCGCGGACGCGCCTGAGGGGATCGGCGCGGACGCGCCTGAGGGGATTGGCGCTGCTGCGCCGGATGCGAGAGGCGCTGAGGCGCCGGGCGGGAAAGGCGCCGTGGCGCCAGCGCCCGAGCCCGAAGCAGGCGGGGCCGGCCGAGACGCACCCGGCACGGCCGTGCCCGGCATTGCCGGCGGCGAAGGGGCCAGCGCCGTCCCGTCGCCACGACCCAGCAGTTCCGCCGCACGTTCGATAAGATGAGGCCGGGGGGCTTGGGTCATGCGAGGAACCTGACGAGTTTAGCCGGTACGCCGGACAGCACGGCACCATAGCCCGCCAACAGCAGCAGGCCGCACACGCTGAACGCCAGGGCACTGGCCGTTCGCACGCCCGAGCGCGGCGCCGACACGCCGCCCAATACGGGAAGGCCAAGCCGGCGAAGATCATGCAGGCTGTAGAAGCTGCGATCCAACCGCGAAAGCGCAAAAGCCGCCAGCAATCCAGCCAGAATCCCACCGATGAGCACGCCCGAGAACAGCAGCGGGCGGTTGGGCGCCACCGGTCGGGTCGGCACAACCGGCGGGTCCACCACCTCCAGGCGCACGCGGTCCGCGTTGGTGCGCGCGGCGCCGGCGATGGCCAGCGATTCGCGCCGTGCCAGCAACTCCTCGTAGTTCCGCCGCAGCACGGCGTAGTCGCGGTTGATGTTGACGGCCTGAGCCTGCAATTCGGGCTCGTTGCGGGCGATGCCCTCCAACCGGTCCACCTCTGCCTGGCCCGTCCCCTCCTGCCGGGTCAGGGACGCGATCTGCCCGTCCACATCCACAAGCCGCACCCGCAGCTGCTCCATCAACGGGTTGGCGCGGGCCAGCGGACGCGGCGGGGCGGCGCCGCGCGGGGCAGCACTGCCACCGCCACCGCCACTCTGTGATTCGGACAGGATACGACGGGCGGCCACGACGTCGGGATGCGCGTCGGTGAGGCGCAGGCGCAGCTCGCGCAGCTGGCGCTCCGCCTCGGCCGCGCGCGGATTGCCGCCACCACCGCCGCCGCCACCGCCACCGCCACCGCCGGAATACTCGGGCGCGACGGTGGCCGGGGTCTGCGCGATCTGCGTCTCGATGATCTCGCGCCGGGTTCGGGCATCCTGCAGGTCACCGCGAACTTGCAGCAGCCGCTCGCGCGCGGTCTCAAGCCGTGAGGCACCGCCCAGCGCCTCAGAGGGCAGGACGTCGATGTAGCGCGCCTGGAACTCGGCCCGCCGGCGCTCGGCCTGGCGTAGCTGCAGCTCGTAGCTGGCAATTTGCTGCGCCACGAAGCCCCGGGCGCTGTCCATCTGCTGCCGGTCGGTAGCGCTCGCCGCCTCGAAGAACAGCGTCACCGTCGCCTGTACCACGTCGCGCGCCACGCGCGGGTTGTGGTCACGGAAGTCGATAGTGAACAGGTTGCGGGTCTGGGTGGTGATGCGGATGTCCCGCGCCAGTCGCGCCACCAGCTCGTCGCGCTCGATGTCGTTGGTGACCCGGCCATCAAGGTCGGTGCTGCTGATGATCTTGGCCAGGTTGGGGCGGCTTAACAGGGTGCGCTGGAGAATCTCCATCTGGCCCGTCGGCGTCGCGTCGATGGCGATGCCGCGCAGCAGCAGGCTTAGCATCGCATCGGCGTCGGCGTAGAGCCGGGCGCTTGACTCATACCGCGTCGGCAGTAGCTGAACGCCGAACCAGCCGGCGCCGCATACAAGCCAGGCGACCAGCAGCGCCACCCAGCGGTGGCGCATTGACGCGGCAAGGTGCCGCCGCACGGCGCTGTAGGGATTCATGGTCAGAACCAGCCCTGCGGGATGACCAATGTGTCGCCAGGCTGCATCGGCATATCCTGGCCGACATCACCGTTGCGCAGCAGGTCGGCCAGGCGAACCGGGATGGAGGTGGTACCCTCGCCACTGGCGTTACGACGAACGATGGTCGCGCGGTTCCCGGCGGCATAGCGGGTCAACCCCCGCGCCGCGATCACCACGTCCAGCACCGTCATGCCTTCGCGGTAGGGTGTGGCCATCGGCTGCGCCGCCTCGCCAATCACGCGGATCTGCCTGTTGGGTGGCCCCTGGAAGCCACGCACCATGACGGTGACGTTGGGCTCGCGCACGAAGGTGCGGAGCTGACCCTCGATCTGGCGGGCCAGCGCGGTGGGGGTGCGGCCTGCTGCCTGGATGTCAGGGACCAGCGGGAGCGATACCCGGCCATCCGGGCGGATAGGCAGATCGGTCGCGCTCAATTCCGGCGCTCGGTAGACGAAGATGTTGAGCGTATCGCCGGCTCCCAGCACATAGTCGGATGCTGGACCGCTGGCAGCGACGGGCAGGCCTGCGGTCTGCGTGCTGCACGCTGATGCGATACAGGCGATCAGGATCAAGCACCCGGACCGTAGGAGATGGTGGAACATGGCAAGCCCTCGCATTGTCGACAAGCGGATAAGATCGGAACCCGGTGGAAGGTTTCGCCTTGAGCTGCGTCATCTCACGATTTCTGCAAATCTCTTTGCGTGAGATTCTTATGATACAATTTTAAGGTAAATTCTCCTAAATTCTTTCTCATATTTGAACTTTCTGACTCATCATGTAATTTTCTTTTACCACAAAAGGTAAGCTTTAAAATTAACGAATTTTTGAGTAAACCTTTTCCCCTAGGCGGGTGTTCTCCCCCTGCGTCTCATTGAGCACGCAGAATTGATCACATGTTGAGGACCCCCCGCTCATGACTAACCTGTTTGGACATGAGGTCCGATCTGAGCTTCTTTTCCTCTACCTGACCGAGACGCTTGCAGTTTTCCTGGCCGTCTACGCTCTGATGGCGCTGGGCATGACGACCGGCCCGGGGGTGGATTACGGCCGCCTCGGCCTGCTGGCTGGGTCGCTGGCCCTGTGCACCGGGCTGGTGGCGAGCGCGAGCGGACTATACCAGCCAGCCGTAATGCAGCATCGTCGCCGCATGGTGCTGTGCGCCGTAGTGGCCGCCGTGCCCCTAAGCGCCATCGCTTGGCTGGCGCTGACGCTGATCGCCCCCTCAGGCGTATTGGCGCCGACGCTTGTAGTTGTCGCGACCGTGGTGCTCAGCAGCATGCTCGCAGTCGGTGGTACGCGCCTCGCTCACGCCGCCGCGATCCGCCATGGCTTGTTGACCCGTCGCCTGCTGATCATCGGCAACCGCAGCGCCTGGTCGCCCGAAGCGGATCAGGCGCCCGATAACGCCGTTGCCTTCCTGGATGAATCCAATCTTTCGCAGGCTTTTCAGCCGGGTTGGCTGCGCGACCGGCACATCTGGGCGGTGGTGGTACCGGCCGGCATGCAGTCCGACGCCCGTTTGGTGCAGCATTGTCGCCACAGCAGCGTTCGCCTGCTCAACGAGGACCAGTTCCGCGAATGCAAGCTGAACCGCGTGGCGTACGAAGGACTTCCGGCAAACTGGCTGGCGGGCTCCGGCGTCGCCCGGCAGACCGGCCTGGAGCAATTCATCCGCCGCGGCTTCGATATCATCGTGGCGCTGACTCTGCTCATCGTTACCCTGCCGGTGTGGCTGGTGGCCGCCATCATGGTGAAGCTCGACAGCAAGGGTCCCGTATTCTACCGGCAGGAGCGTTGCGGCATCCATTCGCGCCCCTTCATGCTGGCGAAGTTCCGCTCCATGCGTGTCGATGCCGAAGCCGCGGGCGCACCTGTTTGGGCCACCAAGCAGGACAGCCGGGTCACCCGTTTCGGCCGGTTCATGCGCCTGACCCGGATCGACGAGCTGCCGCAGCTGTTCAATGTGCTGCGTGGCGACATGGCCATCGTGGGCCCGCGGCCGGAGCGCCCGGGGTTTGTTCGGCAGCTGGCCGAGGTCATTCCGCATTATGATGACCGCGCACTGGTGAAACCTGGTATTACGGGCTGGGCGCAGGTGAACTATCCCTACGGCGCCTCGGTCGAGGATGCCCGGATGAAGCTGGCCTATGATCTCTATTACGTCAGCCGCCGCAGCCTGTTCCTGGATATGGTGATCCTGGTGGCGACGGTTCGCGTGGTGCTGTTCCAGGAAGGCGCCCGGTGATTCTGCGCGGGCCCGCTTCGGTCCGCCATCGATGTCGGTAACCGCGTCCTCCCTGCTGCATGCGGGCTGCGCGGTCATCTGCCTGTTGTGGACCTTGATCGTCCTGGGGGCCGGCCGGCGCGGCGCGGCCCCTCTGGCGTTCTGCACCGGTTCCATCACCGTCTGGGCGGCGGTAGTGGCGCTGACGCCCGCGGCGCCGCTGACCGGCCTGGCCGGGCTATTCGAAATCCTGCGCACCGGGGTTTGGTTCGGGGTGCTGGCGTTGCTGTGCCACCGCCTGGCCGGCGCCTCGGCCCGGCCCGTCGCCCGGCAGTTATCCTGGCTGGCGGCGGGGTTGACCGTGGTGGCGTTGCTGGGCCTGGTGCCGGGGATGGCGGCCGCGCTGCAGCCGGCGCCGCTACTGGCGCGGCTCGGCCTTGCCTTGCTGGTCGTGCTGCTGGCCGAGAACCTCTACCGCAACGCGGCGGAGGAGGCCCGCTGGCACGTGGTCATGCCCGCGCTGGCGCTGGGCGGCCTCGCCGCCTTCGACCTGCTGATCTATGCCGACGCGGTTCTGTCGCGCGCCTTTTCGCCGGCGCTGATCGATGCCCGGGCGGTGGTGACGGTGTTTGCCGCACCGCTGCTGGCGGTGGCGGCACTGCGCGACCGGCGCATCCGGCGGGACGTGCCGGTGGCACGCAATTTCATCTTTCACGGCGCCACGCTGCTGGTCGCCGGCAGCTTCCTGGTGGGCGTCGGCGCGCTTAGCGAGGCGCTGCGCCGGATGGGCACGGAGTGGAGCGGCACGGCGCAGGCTTCGGTCTTGGCCGGCGGCGTGCTGGCCCTGGCGGTCGGCTTCACGGCGCAATCCGTCCGTTCGCGGGTGCGGCGCCTGGTGGTCGAGAACTTCCTGCGCGCGCGGTACGACTACAAGCGCGAATGGCTGCGCTGCGTCGCCACCCTGTCGGCCCAGTCCGAAGCCAGCGGCGAGATCCGCGCCATCCGCGCCCTCGCCGATGCGGTCGACAGCCCCTCAGGCGTGCTGCTTGTGCGCGACCCCGAAACCGGCCGGCTGGCCTGGCGCGCCGGCTGGAATACCGAAACCACGGTTGAAAGCTTCGACCAGGCGGGCGAGGCCGCATTGCTGGCCGCGCTGCGCGATGGCGCCTGGGTGGCGCAGCCAGCGCCGGGCGATCTGGCGGGGGCCCGCGCCTGCCTGCCCGCGCTGTGGCTCGCGGCGCCGCTGCCGCATCGCGATGGGCTGCTGGGCGTGGTGCTGCTGGGCCGGCCGCGGGCCGCCTTCGCGCCCGATGCGGAGGTCTTCGACCTCCTGCGTGTGCTGGGGACCGAGGTGGCCCTGTTCCTGGCGGAACGAGAAGGCGCGCAGCGTCTGGCACAGCAACGACAGCTGCAGGACTACGCCGCCCGCTTCGCCTTCGTGGCGCATGACGTAAAAACCGTGGCACACCAGCTCACGATGCTGTTAGCCAACGCTGAAACCCATATCGCCGATCCGGACTTCCAGCAGGACATGTTGCTGACTGTCCGCGCCTCGGCCGATCGCATCAATCTACTGATCGCGCGACTGCGCGAGCCGGCGGGTGAGGCGCGGGCCGGCGGTGGTGCCGGCACGACCCTGGCGCAGTCCCGCCTGAGGTTGCTGGCCGGCCAGCACGGCAACGTGGCCCTGCGCGCCGGGACGGAATGCGCCGCGGCCATCCCGCCCGACGCTTTCGACAGCGCAGTCGGCCACCTGCTGGACAACGCGATCGAGGCAGCGCCGGGCCTGCGCGTCGACCTGCATCTGCGCCGGGAGGACGATGCCATCCTGCTTGACATCATTGACCAGGGGCCGGGGATGAGCGCCGCTTTCGTGCGCGATACGCTGTTCCGCCCGTTGGCCACGGCCAAGCCGCGCGGCAACGGGATCGGCGCCTGGCAGGCGCGTGAACTGGTGCGCCGCGCCGGTGGCGACCTGGAGGTCATCACCGGACCCGGCCGTGGCACGACCATGCGGCTGCGGCTGCGTTCGGCCGAACCGGCGCTGACCGGCCCACTGGAAACCACGCCATGAGCAAGCCGCGACTGCTGGTGGTCGAGGACGATGCCGCGCTTGCGGCGCAGTACCGCTGGGCTTTCACGGACTGCAAGGTGCTGCTGGCGGCCGACCGTGCGCAGGCGCTCGCCATCGCCAAACGAGAACAGCCCGACGCGGCGCTGCTTGACCTCGGTCTGCCGCCGGATGCGGAAGGGGTTGAAGAGGGCTTCGCCACGCTGGCCGGCCTGCGCGTCGCCTGCCCGGGGCTGCCGGTGATCGTCGCCTCCGGCCAGGGCCAGCGGGAGAATCAGCTGCGCGCCGTGGCAGAGGGTGCCTATGATTTCTGCGAAAAACCGGTCGATCTTGCAGTGTTGCGCACCATCATCGACCGCGCATTGCGGCTGCGCCAGCTGGAGGAGGAGAACCGCCGGCTGGCGCAATCCACCCGCTCCAGCCCGATCCGCGACATCATCACCGCCGACGACGCGATGCTGAAGGTCTGCCGCACCATCGAGCGGCTGTCCCAGGTGTCCGTGCCGGTGCTGCTGCTGGGCGAGAGCGGCACCGGCAAGGAGGCGCTGGCGCGCGCCCTGCACGATATGGGCCCAAGGGCGAAGGCGCAGTTCATCGCCATCAATTGCGCCGCCATCCCCGAGCCGCTGCTGGAATCCGAACTGTTCGGCCATGAGCGCGGCGCGTTCACCGGCGCCACCCGCCAGGTGATCGGACGGATCGAGACGGCGCAAGGCGGCACCCTGTTTCTGGACGAGATCGGTGACCTGCCAGCCGGGCTGCAGGCCAAGATGCTGCGCTTCCTGCAGGATGGCGTCATCGAGCGGGTGGGCGGCCGCACGCCCATCAGGGTCGATGCGCGGCTGGTTTCGGCGACGAACCAGCCGCTGGAAAAGCAGGCGGAAAGCGGCGATTTCCGTGCCGACCTGCTGTACCGGCTGAACACCCTGACCGTCCGCATTCCGCCGCTGCGTGAGCGGGGGGAGGACCGGTTGCTGCTGGCGCGGTATTTCCTGGCCCGGCATGCGCAGGAATTCGGCAGCAAGGTGCGGGGCCTGGATGCCTCGGCGGGCGGGGCGATCATGGCCCATCCCTTTCCCGGGAATGTGCGGGAACTGGGCAACCGTATCCGTCGCGCCGTGTTGATGGCGGATGGGCACAGCCTTACGCCTGGCGATCTGGAGCTGACGGACGGGATGGAGATGGAGGCTGCACCGGAGATGGAACTGCGCACCATCCGCCTGAAGGCCGAGCGCGGCGCCATTGAGCAGGCGTTGGCGCGCAGCAATGGCGGGCTGGCGCAGGCCGCACGTCTGTTGGGCGTCAGCCGGCCCACGATCTACGATCTTCTGGCGACGCACGGCATTGAGACCGGCCGCCGGCAGGATGAACCGCCACCGGCTTCCGGATAAAATGTCATGAAACGAAACACCCTGCCGCGCCTGACCTTATCGGGATTGGCGCTGCTGTTCGGCCTGGCAGGCACCGCCGATGCACAGTCGCTGCAGCGGGCCGAGGAGGCTGCGCGGCGCGGCGATCTGCGGGCCGCCCATCTGGAATGGCGCAATGCGGTGCGCCAGGCGCCCGATTCCGCCGCCGCCCAGGCCGGCCTTGCGGCCACCAGCCTGGACATCGGCGATGGCGAGACTGGCGAGCGCGCGGCCCGGCGCGCATTGCAGCTGGGTTTCGACCGCTCGGCCGGAACCGCGCTGCTGATGCGAGCGTATAATGCCACTGGCCGGCATGAGGAGCTGCTGCGTGACTTCCCCGCCAGCGGAGCGGCCACGGAGTTCGAGGCTGGCCAGCTGGCTGCCGGCCGTGTCGTCGCATTGCTGGCGCTCAATCGCGCGGCGGAAGCGCGCCCCGCGCTGGATGAGGCGCGCCGTCTTTTGCCCCAGGCGGCGGAAACCGGCCTCGCGGTCGCCGTGCTGGCCGTCGCCGAGGGCGATCGGGCCGCCGCTGAAGCGGCGGTGGATGCCGTGCTAACGCGTGAACCGCGGCACTTCGAGGCGTTGCTGCGCAAGGGCACGCTGCTCTTCAACCGTCAGCAGCCGCAACAGGCGCTGGAACGGTTCGAGGCCGCGCTGGCCGTCACCCCCGGCCAACCGTCGGCGCTGCTGCGCCGGGCGGAACTGTTGCTGGTCATGGGCCAGGTCGACCGCGCCAGGGCCGACATCGATGCCGCGCTGGTTGTGCTGCCGAACAACGCGCCCGCGCTGTACCTGCGCGCCATGCTGTTGTCGCGCACCCAGGACTGGGCCGGGGTGGATGCCTTGCTGACGCGGCTGGGGCCGGCGCTGGCCAATTTCCCCGATGGCTACCTGTTGCAGGCCACCGCCAAGCGGGGCCTCGGCCAGACGGCACAGGCCGAGGATGCGGCACGGCGCTACCTGGCGCGACGGCCCGACGACCCCCGCGGCGCCCGCCTGGTCGCCGGCACCGAGCGGGAGGCGAACCGGCCCGCCGATGCGGTGGCAACCCTGACCCAGCTGGCCGCGCGAGGCGCGGCCGATGTGG
>JACMRO010000290.1 GCA_014376425.1 Rubritepida sp. | reverse complement strand
GCACCTCGAGATCGCCGACCGCGAAGATCGGGAAGGGGTAGGTAAAGGCCGCCTGCACACCATCCGTGGCGTACTGCACACGCGGCGCCACATCACCAATGCGAATATGCTCAGCCATGCTGAAGCTCCTGAATGAAGGGGGGGAAGGGGTTGCGCGGGTGACTCTGGAGAGGGCTTTGCCCTCCCCAGCCGCTGATCGCCTCTCGGCGCTCAACCCACCAAAGGCCGAAAGGCCCTTGCAACCCAGGGAATCAGGATTCGGAGAGGGGCTTTGCCCGAGCGCTTTACGAGCGCGCGCGACCCCTCACCAACTCCCGATAAATCACGGTCCAGGGGCGGGTCGCCCCTGGTGGGGAGGGGTTTGGGGAGGGGCGACGCCCCTCCCCGGGTCACCCGCGCGCCCCCTCAGTCCAGCAGGTTGCGCAGGGCTCCACCGATGCTCGCGCTGGCGCGGGTGAAGCCGGTGAAGGACGTGTCCTGGTTCAGCAGCGAGGCGCGGCCCGAGGCGAGGCGGGCGCGGAATGCCGCGTCGCTGTCCTGCGCGCTGGCGGCGGCGTCGGCGGCCAGGCCCGTGGTGATGGCCGCACCTGACCCGTCATCGGCGCTGAGGCCCGATGCGGCGAGGCGCGCGCGGGTGGTGGCGATGCTGCGCGCCAGTTGCAACGCGCGGGCGCGCTGGTCGGTTTGTTGCTGCGCTACCAGCTCCTGCTGGCGTTGCCCTTCGGCGGCCTGGTTGACCTGGGCCTGGGCCAGCTGGGTCGCTTTCTGCGCCTGCTGGCTGCGGTTCTGGGCGTAGATGCTGGCGCCGGCGCCGACCAGCGTGGCGATGGAGGCGAGTGCGGCCATCAGTCGGTGATCCTCATCTCAGTGGTGACGGAAAGCAGCGTGAGCGGCAGCGGCGTGTCGTCCTCGATGCGCCAGAGCGGGCGCCACGCATCCCGCCGCCAGCCAAGCGCGCGCAGCTTGGCGTCGCCGGTGAAGCGGGCCGGGGCCGCGTCGAGCAGCGGCGTGTCGAGGCGGCGGAAGGGCACGGGTTCGGGGCCGCGTCCGACATCGACGGCGAGTGCCGCGGTGTCGAGAACCCGGAAGGTGACCGAGACGAGACGCAGCGGCGCCGCCCTGGCGCCGAGCGCTGTCAGGAGTTCGGGCGGCAGCGGTTCCACCACGTGGCGGAAACGCAGGCCGATCTGCACCGTGCCGGCCACGTCATCCAGCGTGACCGCGCCGGTGATGATGGTGGCGTCGGGGCGTGGCGCCTGGTCGGCCAGCACGCCCACGCTGCGTCCTTCGAGATGGCCGAGCCCGGTCCAACGATCCTGCGGCGTGGCCGCGCTGCCGGTCAGGGCGGCGTCAAGCGCCAGCTTGTCGTCGAAGCGTTCGAGCCGGATGGTTCCGGCACGCTCGACGGCGGCGTAGAACACGCCCTCGATCTCGGCCAGCGCGCGGGACGCTCCCTGGGTTTCCTGCGCGGTCCAGGCGATGACCTGCTCGGTGCGGTAGACGGTCAGCGTGGCCAGACTGCCATCGGCCATGGCGACATGCAGCAGCCGGCGCACCTGGTCGTAGGCCATGCCGACGGGCGTGCGCATCAGATGCGCCGCGACCAGCGCCAGGTCGTTCGCCTGGTAGGCCTGCTGCACGTCGGTGTAGGTGAATTCGTAGATGCCGCGGCCGGTGCGGGCGGCGAAGATGGTGCTGCCGTCGACATCGACCGGCGGCACCAGCCGCGCCACCGGGCTGCCGATGCGGGTCTGCCGCGTCAGTTGAATGGACGCCGGCGTTAGCGGATCGCCCGACACCATCCATTCGCCGCCCGAGGTAAAGACCTGCAGGTTGCGGCCGGAGAAGACGCCGCGGATGGCGTTCACCTGGTCGCTCATCAGACCGAAGCTGATCGCCTGATCGTCCAGCCCGGTACCGGTGGCGAAGTTGAACAGGTCGCCTGTCTGCGACAGCCACAGCCGGTTGGGCAAATCGCGCGAACCGCCGATCACCAGGCGGTCCTGGTGGAAGCAGACGGTGACGGGCCAGCCGCGCAGGGGCGAGAGCGCGGCCTCCTGCCAGTCCGCGGTGGCGGTCAGACCGGGCAAAGGGTCCGGCGTGCTGGCGGTGGCCTGGGTGGCTGAGGCGACCGCGGTGATGAAGCAGCGCTTGCCTGCGACGCGCATGACCGTGTTGACGTGCCGCGCGTCGAAGACCGGTGCCGAGGCGGTGAAGATGACGCTGCCGGAGACGGCACTGGGTGTCAGCGTCACATCCGGGGCGGCGAAGCGGTGCGTCGGCACCTCGATGAAGGGCCAGAAGGCGATGGTCCAGGCGGTGTGGCCGGTGCGGGTGACGCGCAAAGGTGCCAGGTCAGGGTGGCAGACCAGCAGCGTGTCGGCGCTTTGCGTCCAGGCCAGTTGCGGCAGCATCGCACCCGTCCAGGGGGCCGCAACCTGCGCCACCTGGGCGTCACCCATGAAGACCTGCATGAGGCCGTCGGTCAGTGCGATCAGGTAGGTCTGCTCGGTGTTGAACTCGAAGGGCACCAGGCGGGCGGGGCCGGGCAGGCTGGCGATGTGGCGCAGCCCCGGCCCGCGTGTCAGCCCGCCGGTGGACTGGATGAAGACGTTGCGCAGCGAACGCGCGCCGTTGCCATAGGCGCGCAGGTCGGCGCGGCCCAGCAGCTCGGGCGACAATTCGCCGGCGGTGAAGCTGGTCTTGATGGAGCGGATTTCGGCCATGGCTCAGCCCCGCGCCGTGATGAGCGGAAAGTCGCGCAGGGCACGTGGCGTGGCCTGGGCGCTGTCGGCGTGGCGCGCGGTGCGCAGCTCGGCCTCGGCCTGGTTGAACAGGAGTTGCGCGCGGGAGGTGGATTCAGTCAGCGGAATGCAGAATTCAGCGGCCAGGCGGGTGGCCAGGGCGGCGGCGAAGAAGGGCGGGAAGGCCGCCTCGTCGGGCCTGAAGATGTAGGCGAGCGTGACCTGGCCGG
>JACMRO010000289.1 GCA_014376425.1 Rubritepida sp. | reverse complement strand
GGGGTGGTGACCCGCCCCCGCGCGGCCTCCTCGGCCGAGAGCTCGATGACCTGGTTGCCGCGCCGGCGCACCATTTCCTCGACGACGGGGCCCTGCTCATCCCACGGGCGGGCGGCCATGCGGGCGGCCGCCATGCCGGAATTGGCGTCGAGCACCGCCTTGAGGTCGGCCGGCAGGCCTTCGTACTTCGTCTTGTTCATCGCCAGGACGAAGGTCGCGATGTACAGGGTGGGTGAGCCGGGGATTTCGGTGTGGAAGCGCAGCGCCTCATGCAGGCGGATGCTGGGCACCACCTCCCACGGCACCACGGCGCCGTCGATCACACCCTGGGCCAGCGCCTCGGGAATTTGCGGCACCGGCATGCCGATGGGCGCGGCGCCCAATGCGCGCAGCGCCTCGCCGGCCTGGCGGGTGGGGAAGCGCAGCTTCAGGCCGGCCATGTCCTCCTGCCGGCGGACTTCGCGGCGGCTGTGGGTCAGCCCGCCATCATGGCCCCAGGCGCAGAGGATCTGGGTATCGGCATATTCCTGCCGCATGCGGCGCTCGAACAGCGTTTGCACGGCCTGGACGTTCACCGCGGCCTTCTGGTGACTGACGAAGGGCAGCTCGAACGCCTCGATGCTGGGGAAGCGGCCGGGGGTATTGCCGGGCAGTGTCCAGACGATGTCGACCACGCCGTCGCGCGCCTGGTCGTAGAGCTGCGGGGGCGCGCCGCCGAGCTGCATGGAGGGAAAGATCTGGATGCGGATGCGGTTGTTGGATTCGGCCGCGATCTTCTGCACCCAGGGCATCAGGAAGAAGCGGTGCACGTTGGAGACGGCGGGGAGGAAGTGGTGCAGGCGGAGGGTTAGCTCCTGCGCGCGGGCGGCCTGCGGGCGCAGCAGGGCCGGCGTGGCGAGGCCGGCCAGGATGAGGGTGCGGCGGGTTGTCATGGCTTCTTGGGGCCTTCGAGGGTGAGTTTCCTAGAATGCATGTGCCTTGTTGTGGGCGGCGGCTCAAGCGTCGGAGCACTGGCATAGAAAAGTTTGTTTACCTATATAGGATTTTATTGACTTTCTGATGGCGATATGGTCCTAGAGTCATGCAGAAAGGAGTTTTGGCTCAGGCGCGTCCCGATCTCTGTGCCGAGCCTGCGTCGGGTGATTGCCTCGGAGGAGTATTGGCGTTCGGGGAGCGTCGAACGCACCGGCCTGTCGGATTGGGTCGGGCGGGCTTTTCGGGCGCTTGAGGAGGCCGAGAGAGCAGGCCCCTCGACCGTGTTCGTTCGCGCCTATCAGCGGCGCCAGGACGGCAAGATGGTCTCGGTGAGCGCGCATCGGCGAGGCGCGCCGCCAAGGGGCGATTCTCCGGAGTTCGGCGCCAAGATTGACCAGGACGAGGCTGATGCCCCTGGCCTGCTGAACGCGCAGTGGTTTCTGCCCAGAGCGCCTTCCGGCTTGTTGGCCCGGCCTCCCGTGACACCATCACCCCCGGGCACTCGCATGGTCCGGCCTCCCAACACCGGCGGTAAGGAGAAGGCGAGCGGTGTGCCAAGCTGGGCGCGCGGTGAACCGCCACGCGTCGGCGAAACGCCCGCCCAGTTCGCCCAGCGGATGATGGATAGGCAGTTCGACGACCGTTGGGATCGTTCGACAGCACCGAGAGCCAGTTGCTGGCCTTTCGTCGAATTCAGAAGTCCTGGCGCGGCTGGAGGGACCCCGCATCCATCATTCCACCGCCCGAAGCATAAAGGGAGCCGAGCATGCCGACCATCCTCTATCGCCTCAACCATTATCACCCGCTAGACAGTCTCGGGTACACCGACCGCGTTGGCTACAACAGCAAGACCATCGGCAACTACAGCAGCGTGGAGGCTGCCGCGCGGGCGCATCAGGCGGTGGCCGATGCGGAAGGATTTCGCGATTGGCCGGACGGGTACAGGCTGCACGAATACGTCGTGGATCAACCGTTTTTCCGCGGGGGATTCGAACCCCACCCCGAGGGCGACCTGGCCATTGCCGGGGACAGCTCGGGCGATGTGGGCAACGACGATGAGGTGGAGGAACGGGGCAGCGTACCCCCGCTATCTCCCGATGAACCGTTGTACGGTGACCCGGACCTCGCGCATGGGCCCAGGCAAGGGGGGCTGTGGGAACTCAGCCACTACAAGATCGGCGTGCGGAGCGATGAAGCCTTCATGGAGACCGGCGGCAAGGTGGTGGGCCTGTTCTCAACGGCGGAGAAAGCGAAGGCGGCGATCGCGGCGCTAAGGGACAAGCCTGGCTTTAAGCTGTGGCCAGGCGGTTGGCGTATCTCGCCATCGGACATTGACGACGTGGGTTGGGAGGATGGATTCGTCACCGAAACCTGGTTGGAGTAGGCCTGAATTGCAAATGAGCCGTCGTACTTTGGACCACACTTCCTGAGCGAGGGCTTCCTGCTGCACCGGACGGCGACATCGCGATCGCGGAAGCACGGCCTAATCGGCAATGACGATGAGGTGGTGGCGTGCGGCCACCTTGCGCGGCAGTTCCCCGAAGACCCGCTGTGGGACGATCCCGGCGACGCGGTGGACTCCATCCCCGGCGCGGTCTGGCAGCTCCATCACTACAAGATCCGCGCGGACAGCGACCTGACCGACGACGAGATGGGCTACAAGATGATCGGCCTCTACAAGTACTGCCGCGGCAGCCCATTCCGCCATCGCGCGGCTGCGGGACAAGCCCGGCTTTGTGCATTGGCCTGGCGGCTGGCGGATACTGGATGGTCAGCCGGATGATCGCATCATGTGGAGCGAGGGCTTCGTCCTGGATGACTGGTGTAACGACGAAGTCTGACCTGGCAGTGGCGAAGGCCCGCCAACCGCATTAGGCTTCCACCCAGGGGCGCCAAGACCCCGCAGGAGAAGCCCCCATGATCCGCCTCGCCGCCCTCGCCATCCTCGCGCCATTCGCCGCGCACGCCCAGCTCGCCGTCTCCGCCGGCGACAACAAGGTCCATCTCGTCGACGGTGTCGCCCGGGTCATCGTCGAACGTCAGCCCGACACGCTCACCCTGCTCGACCTTACCCCCAGCCCGCCACGCGTGCTCGGCTCGGTCGAGGTGCCGCATTCCGTGGCCGGGCCGCCCAACGCGGTCGGCATCACGCCCGATGGGCGCTTTGCCATCGTGCCGTCGAACCAACGTATCGATCCGGCAGCCGCCACCGGCACCAGCTTCGACAACCGGCTGAGCGTCGTCGACCTGACCGCCCGCCCGCTGCGGGTGGTGCAGACGCTGGAGGTGGGGTCCGGCCCCGCCGGCGTGTCGGTCAACGCCGCGGGGACGCATGTGCTGGTGGCGCATCGCAACACCGGCAGCGTTACGCTGTTCCGCCTCGCCAATGGCCAATTGACCGAGGCGGCCAGCCTCAACATCACCACCCCCGCCGCGATCATCGCCTCGGCCGTGTTCACCCCCGATGGGCGGCACGCGCTGGTCACCCGCTATGGCGAGGCGATGGTGACCGTCATCGCCATCGAGGGTGACACGCTGCGCCGTGCCGGGCGCGACATCAGCACCGGCGTGAACCCCTATGGCCTGGTTATCACGCCCGATGGCCGCAGCGCGGTGGTCGCCAATATCGGCCGCGGCAATGGCGATGCGGACACGATCTCGCTGATCGACCTGACCGGCCCGGTGCCGGCCTGGCGCGTGGTGGAGACGGTGACCGTGGGGCAGACGCCCGAGGGCGTGGCGCTGTCGCGCGATGGCACCATGCTGGCGGTCACCGTGATGAACGGCAGCAACAAGCCCGCTGCCAGCCCGTTCCGCGGCGAGGGCCAGGTGCAGCTTTGGCGCATCGGCCGGCAAGGGCCTTCGCGGCTGACCCGCGTCACCACCGCCCCGGTCGGCCACTGGTCGCAAGGCGCCGCATTCTCGGCCGATGGCCGGCGGCTGCTGGTGCAGAACATGGTGGAGCGCGACATCTCGGTCTTCCGCTACGAGAATAACCGGCTGACGCCCATGGGGCGTATCCCGATGCCCGCGGGGCCCGCATCCATCGCCGTGGCACCCCCCTAACGGTTGCCGGGGCTCTGGCGGGCGAGGATCGGCAGGCCCGTCTGCGTGCGGCGGGGCAGCGGCCAGGCTGCCGCTGCATCCTGGCAGGGCGCGGACTTGGCCCGCGCGCAAAGGCGCTGCGCCGCGGACCCGTCCGGGGCCGCTGTCGCTTGCCAGGTACCGGGAGGGCCGCTTGAGGGCGGCCCCCTGGCTGTTCGTGGCGTTGTGGGCCGGCGGCTTCACAGCCGTGGCCGCGGCGCTGCCATTCGCCGAACCGCTGACCTTGCAGGTGCTGCGCTACGCGGTGGTGGTGGCGGCGCTGTTGCCGGCTTGGGCCGTGTTGCGGCCGGCCTGGCCCGGGGCCGCCACGCTGCGCCATCTGCTGCGGCAGGGGCTGGTCATTCAGTTCGGCTACTTCGCCTGCACCAACCTCGCCATGGGGCATGGCATGTCGCCGGCCGGGCTGGCGCTGGTGGTCGCGCTGCAGCCCATCCTGGTCGCGATGCTGTCAGCGCGCGTCACTGGCGATGCGGTGCCGGTTGGCACCTGGGCCGGGCTGGGGCTGGCGTTCTGCGGCGTGGCGCTGGTGGTCGTCTCGGGCTCGGCGGTCGCGGCGGATGACTGGCTGGGGCTGGCCTTCGCCGGGCTGGCGCTGGCGGCGATGACGGCCGGCGCGCTGATGGAGCGGCGTGCCGGGCAGCCCTGCCACCCCGTGCTGTCCAACCTGGTTCTCTACACGGTCGGGCTGACCGCGAGCCTGCCGCTGGCGGCGGCGCTGGAAAGCATGACGGTGCGATGGGGGGCGCCGCTGTTCTGGGGCCTGGGCTACCTGGTCGTCGCCAATTCCCTGATCGCGACGACGCTGCTGCTGGCGATGCTGCGGGCGGGCGAGGCCGCGCGCGTCTCTGCCCTGTTCTTCCTGGTGCCGCCGCTGGCCGCGCTGATCGGCTGGCTGATTCTGGGGCGCGAAGTGGCGCCGCTGGCCTGGGTGGGCATGGCGCTGGCAGCGCTGGGCGTCGTGCTGGCGCGGCGTCGCGGTACCAGCAAATAGGGGGCCGGGGCTGCGATCCCGGTGGCGGCCTTCCCGGCTGCCATGCCATCTCATCGCGGCGGACGCCGACCTGTCCTCGACAGGCCACGGAGCCCACGCGGCGCCTCGATCCCGGCGTTGACCCCACCCCGCGGCGCGTTCACGCTCTCCAAAACAGGGAGACGCGCCATGCCCCATGCAGGCCTGAAGTTCGGCATCTTCATGGCGCCCTTCCATCGGCTGGGCGACAACCCAACCCTGGCCATTCATCGCGACCTGGAGCTGATCGAGCACCTCGACCGGCTGGGCTTCGACGAGGCCTGGGTGGGCGAGCATCACTCCGCCGGGTGGGAGACCATCGCCAGCCCCGAAGTCTTCATCGCCGCCGCGATCGAGCGCACCCGGCACATTCATCTGGGGTCCGGCGTCACCTCCCTGCCCTATCACCATCCGCTGCTGGTGGCGCAGCGTTTCGTGCAGCTCGACCACATGTCGCGCGGGCGGATCATGCTCGGCTGTGGCCCCGGGGCGCTGGCGTCCGATGCCTACATGATGGGCATCCCGGCCGACCAGCAGCGCCGCCGCATGGAGGAGGCGCTGGCCGCCATCGTGGCCCTGTTGGCCTGCGACGCGCCGGTCACCATGAAGACCGACTGGTTCACCCTGAACGACGCGCGGCTGCACCTCGCCCCGTACTCCGCGCCGCGCTTTCCGATCTCGGTCGCGACCTCGACCACGCCGTCTGGCGCGCTGGCGGCGGCGAGGCACGGGCTGGGCATGCTCAGCCTGGGCGCGGGCCTGCCCGGCGGGCCACAGAAACTGGCCGAACAATGGCGCATGGCCGAGGCCGAGGCGGCCAGGCACGGCAAGATCATGGACCGCGCCAACTGGCGCCTGGTCGTCAATCTGCACGTCGCCGAGGATGACGAGCAGGCGATCCGCCAGGTGCGCCTGGGCGAACGGGCGGAGACCGAAGGCTATTTCGGCGAGGTGCTCGCCCGCCCGCCCACGCGCAGCGAGGACCCGCTGGGCGACGGGCTGCGCGCCGGCACCACGCTGGTGGGCAGCCCCGACACGGTGGCCGAGGGCATCGCGCGGCTGCTGCGTTTCACCCGGGACGGCCCGGAAGAACCAGGGGGGGGCGCCGGCGGCATCCTGTTCCGCGCGCATGACTGGGCCAACCGGCGCGATACCTGGGACAGTTACGAGCTGTTCGCCCGTTGGGTGATGCCGCGCTTCCAGAACAGCCTGGCAATGCCCACCGCGTCGCGCGACTGGTGCGTGGACAATCGCGGCGGCATCTTCGCACCCAACATCGCAGCCCTGCACAAGGCCTTCACCGATGCCGGCCAGGCGGTGCCGCAGACGGACCGGCTGAAGCTGCGCCAGGGGTAGTCTTCCGCTGGGCGGGTCGGCCGTGCCTGACGGCGGGCGGGGTGGTCACCCGGCCAGAAAACTCACCACCAGGCCGACCTGATGGTCATCCATCAGAGCCGGCGCATGCCCGCAGCCGGCGATGGTTTCCACTCGTGTGTTCGGATGTTCGTCCATCCGCGCCGCCGTCTCCGCCGTCAGCACATCCGACGTCTCGCCGCGCAGCACCAGCACCGGCCGGTTCACCGTCCTGTCCCACAGCGGCCACAGATGCACATCCACAAGCGCACCCGCCATCGGCTCGACGATGCAGGGATCGTAATGCAGCCGCACCGCACCCGTGGCCGTCATCCGCGCGCTATGCCCGGCCATTTCCGCCCATTGCGCGTCGCTCAGCGCGCCGAAGGGGGCGTGGACCCGGCGCAGATAGGCCTCGACGCCGGCGACATCGTCAAAATGCGGCGGCGGCGCGCCGAGGTAGTCGCGGATGCGCTCCAGCGCCGCCTGCGGGATGGAAGGGCCGATGTCGTTCAGCACCATGCGGCCGACCCGATCGGTGGGCAGGGCTACCAACCCCATGCCGATCAGCCCGCCCATCGAGGTGCCGACCCAGTCGTGATCGCCCAGCGCGGCCAGCAATGGCGCCAGCACGGCAATGTAGTTGGGCACCGCGTACAGGCCGCCCGCCGGCATCCAGCCCGATAGCCCGCGGCCCGGAATATCCGGGCAGATCACCCGCCGCCCCTGTTGCGCCAGGGCGCGGGCCAGCACGTCGAAGTCCCGCCCCTGCCGCGTCAGCCCGTGCACGCAGACCACGGGGCGGCCGGTAGGCGGCCCCCATTCGTGCCAGCGCAGCGACACCGCGCCCCCCTCGAAAGGGCTGTGCATGGCGCCGATGCGGGGCTGTTCCATCAGGTGACGCCGCGCGCCCGCAGGCCGGCGATGGCGGCATCGTCCAGCCCCAGCAGGTCGCGCAGCACATGGTCGCTGTGCTCGCCCAGGGTGGGCGGGGCGGATCGGTAGTCGGCCGGCGTGGCCGACAGCCTCACCGGGTTGGCGATGACGCGCACGGTCTCGCCGCTCGCATGCGCCATCTCGACCACCATCTCGCGGGCGATGACATGCGGGTCGGCGAAGACCTCCTCCAGCGTGTTAATGGGACCGCAGCCGACGCCCAACGCCTCCAGCGCGTTCACCCAGTCGGTCGTGGTCTTCGTTTTCATCACCGGCGTCAGCGTGGCCGTGACCAGGTCGCGATTCGCCACGCGGGCGGGGTTGGTGGCGAAGCGTTCGTCGGCCAGAAGGTGCGCCAGGCCGAAGGCGTTGCAGAACTTTGCGAAAGTCGGGTCGTTACCGACGGCCAGGATCAGGTAGCCATCCTGCGTCGGATACTCCTGATAGGGCGAGATGTTGGGGTGCTGGTTGCCCAGGCGCGGCGGGTTCTCGCCCGTCGCCAGGTAGTTCATCCCCTGGTTGGCGAGCCAGGCGACATGAGTGTCGAGCATGCCGATGTCGATCTGCTGGCCCCCACCCCCCTTGGGCCCGGTCGCATCGCGGTGCCGCAGGGCGGCCAGGATGCCGATGCAGCCATACAGGCCGGCGAACAGGTCGGCCACCGGAATGCCGACCTTCTGCGGCGCGCCGTTCGGCTCGCCGGTCAGGCTCATCACGCCGCCCATCGCCTGGATCAGCGCGTCATAGCCCGGCCGTGGCGCGTAGGGTCCGGTTTGGCCAAAGCCGGTGATCGAGCAGTAGATCAGGCGGGGGAATTTCGCTGCCAGCTGCGCATACCCCAGCCCGTATTTCGCCAGCGCGCCGACCTTGAAATTCTCCACCAGCATGTCGCAGGATTCGAGCAGCCGCAGCACCAGCGCCTGTGCCTCGGGCTTGGCGATATCGAGCGTCAGCGACTTCTTGTTGCGGTTCACGCCGACGAAATAGGCGCTCTCCTTCGTGTTGGGCACGAAGGGCGGCGCGAAGCCGCGGGTGTCGTCGCCCGTCTCGGGCCGCTCGATCTTGATGATCTCGGCGCCCAGGTCGCCCAGCATTTGGGTGCAGGTTGGCCCGGCGAGGACACGGGTGAGGTCGAGGACGCGCAGACCCTTCAAAGGTCCAGAGGGCGTGGCATCAGGAATGGTCATATCAGGGCTCGCCATATGTGCTGGGGTGGAAG
The DNA here is from genome assembly GCA_014376425.1 of Rubritepida sp. Classification (GTDB taxonomy): domain Bacteria; phylum Pseudomonadota; class Alphaproteobacteria; order Acetobacterales; family Acetobacteraceae; genus Rhodovarius. The sequence continues at coordinate 7,611 of JACMRO010000289.1, read as the reverse complement.
AGTTCCTCGGGCGTGAGGTCGCGCGCCGCCAGGCCGTCGGCGCGGGCAAAGCGGATCATCGCCGCGATCTCGTCGCGGTTGCGGGCGAAGCCATAGGGCCAGGGGTCGCCCCCCATCGCCGCCGATTGCTCGGCATAGGCGGCGGTGGTCCAGGGCAGCGAGACGCGCAGCACGTTGACCAGCTGCAGCTCGGCCAGCGACAGATCGCGCGCGCGGGTGAAGGCGCGCTGCAATTCGACGGGCAGCCATGGATGCGCCTGCGCCACGTCCCGCCGCACCGCCAGGCAGTGCATGATGGGGAAGAAGCTCGTGGTGCCGAACCAGGATTTTTCCTCGGCCGCATAATCGGGCCAAAGACGGCTAATTTGGCCTTGCCCAAGCGCACGGGGAATGCGCGGGCCGATCAGCGCGTCCACCGCGCCCGCTTCCAGCGCGGCTTCGGGATCCATGCCCAGCGGCGCCAGGTCATGGCCCGGCGGGGGCGCGATGGCGACCCGCTCGCCGCCGCTGCGCCATCGGATGGACGTCGTGTCGACGCCATACTGTTCGCGCAGAAAGCCGCGCACCCACAGCGCCGCGGTCTGCTGGAATTCCGGCAAGGCGATGGTGCGGCCGGCCAGGTCGGCGGCAGCGCGGATACCGCGATCGGCACGGATGTACACGGCCGAATGGCGGAAAGCGCGGGAGAGAAAGACCGGCACGCCGATATAGGGCGAGTCACCTCGCGCCGTGGTGACGATGTGGCTGCCCATCGAGAGTTCCGACACGTCGAAGGCGCGGTCGCGCAGGGCTCTGCGAAAAATATCCTCCGGCTCGCCGGGCAGGAAGGTGATGTCGCAGCCCGGCACGGTCACGCGGCCGTCCATCAACGGGCGGGTGCGGTCGCTCGACGTGCAGGCGAGGGTGAGCTTGAGCATTCAGAGGTTCTCGGGCGTGAAGGGCAGGCGCGTGGGGCGGACACCCAACGCTGCGTGGATGCCGGCGGCGATGGCGGCGATGGCCGGCGCCATCGAGGCCTCGCCGGCGCCCAGCGGCGGCTGTTCGGGGCGTGTGATCAGGCGCGTGGTCACGCGGGGCACGTCGGCGAAGCGCAGCACCGGGTATGTGTCCCAACTGTCGCTGGTGATGCGGCTGCCGTCATGCCGTGCCTCTTCGTGCAGCGCGACCGAAACGCCATGCAGCGCGCCGCCCTCCAGCTGGTTCACCGCGCCATCAGGGTTGATCACCTCGCCCATATCGGCGGCGATCCACAGCTCGCGGCAGCGGACGCGCTCGTCAGCCTCGACGCGGGCGGCGACGGCGCACCAGGCGCCGAGGTTCTTGTAGCGAGCGACGGCGATGCCCCAACCGGGCGCGCGCGGTGCCATCGCCGCCACGGCTTCCAGCACGGCACGGGCGCGCGGGTCGGACAGATGCCGCAGGCGATATTCCACCGGGTCCACGCCGGCGCGCCCAGCCAGTTCGTCCATCACGCTTTCGATCGACCAGACGTTGATCAGCGCGCCCAGGCCGCGCAGGGCGGAGCTGCGGATCGGCATGTCGGTGATGCGGGTCAGCCCGACTTGCAAGTTCGGCACGTCGTAGATCGGCACCGCATTGCGCTGCGCCCCGCCGCCCCCGGCGAGCGGGGGATTGATCGAGGCCGGCATGGGCTGGCCACCGAGAATCCAGGGCGCTGCCAGCAGCGTCGCCACCGCGCCACGGCCCGGGCGGCCGGAATGGCCGTTGCTGCGGATGTGGCTGGACCAATGGGTGAGGTTTCCCGCGGCGTCGGTGGTGGCATCGACCCGCACCAGCATGGCAGGGGAGAGCGGACCGTGGCCCAGCTCCTCGGCGCGGGACCACAGGGCGCGCACCGGCACACCAGGGGTCTCGCGGGCGCACAGCGCTGCGTCCAGCGCTACGTCATCGGCGCCATTATGGCCGTAGCAGCCGGCACCTTCGGCGTGGATGACGGTGATGGCGTCGGGCGGCACGCCGAGCGCCTTCGCGAGGTCGGCGGCCAGGTTGTAGGGGCCCTGGGTATGGCTCCAGACGGTCAGCGCGTCGCCGTCCCAGCGCGCCAGGGCGCAGCACAGCCCGACCGAGGCGTGGGCGAAATACGGGCGGCGGAATTCGCGGGTGAGGGTCGGCGGGGCCGGGGTGCCGTCGCTCGCGACCACGCTGTCCTCACCGGGGGCGGCGCGCAGCCAGGCGTCGGTGTCGGGCGGCAGTCCGGTACCGGCGCTCCAGCTGGGCTTGAGACGCGCCGCCGCGCGGTCGGCCAGGGCCTCGCTGGCGGCGACCACGGCCAGGAAGTCGCCGTCCCGCACCAGTGTCGCACCCGCGGGCGGCCCGACCGAGAGCAGACGCGCGCCCACCGAAGGCGGCCGGACCATCCGCGCGTGCAGCATGCCCGGCAGCCGCATGTCATGGATGAACCGGGCCTGGCCGAACACCTTCGCCGGCAGGTCCAGCCGCGGCCACGAGGTGCCAACCAGGCGCCGCGCGGCCGCCGGCTTGGGCTGCGCGGCGGGCGAGGCCTCAGCCTCCAGCAACCCCTGCCCCGCCATGTCCCAGTAGCTGCCCAGCGGGCCATCGGGTCCGATGAAGGCGCCGTCCTCGACGCGGATCGCATCGGGCGTCACGCCGCTGCGCTGCGAGACGACGGAGAGGAAAATGCTCCGCGCATCGGCCGCCGCATGGCGCAGCGCCATCCCGCTCTCCTGCACGCTCAGGCTGCCGCTGGTCACCGCCTCGTTCGGGCTGACGCCCGTCGTCGCCGGCAGCAGGGCCACGCGGGCTGGGTCCACGTCCAGCTCATCGGCAACGATCTGGGTCAGCGCGGTCAGGATGCCCTGGCCCAGCTCGACCTTGCCCGGCCGCACCAGCACGGTGCCGTCGGCGCGGAATTCCAGCCATTGCGACAGCCGGCGGTTGACGTGCAGCGAGCCGGGCAGCCTGGGCCGGTCGTCAGGCGCGGTATTGAAGGCGAGGTTCACTGGTGGGGCTCCGCCTGGGCCCGCAGCACCGCGCGAAGAATCCGGTTGTGGCTGTGGCAGCGGCAGAGATGCGGCTGCAGGGCCGCGCGCACCGCGTCCTCATCGGGCTTCGCCTCGCGCCGCAGCAGCGCCGCGGCGCTGATGATGATGCCGGACAGGCAGTAGCCGCATTGCCCTGCCTGTTCTTCCAGAAACGCGGTCTGCAGCGGGTGCGGGTCCTCGGGGGTGCCAAGGCCCTCCAGCGTCACCACGACACGACCCGCCACCGCCTCGACCGGCAGCGCGCAGCTTGGCACCGAGACGCCGTCCAGCAACACGTGGCAGGCTCCGCAGGCTTCGGCAGCGCAGCCGAGCTTGGGGCCGTTCAGGCCGAATGGACCGCGCAAGGCCTGCAACAAGGTACCGCCCTGCGGCAGCGCCACGGGCACGCCATTCAGCGAGAAACTCACGTGGGCGTGATCCGCGCCATGCGGATGTATTCCGCCTGCCGGACGATGTCGGCGCGCAGATAAGCGTCGAACTCGGCGATCGTCATGGGCAGGGGCTCGGCGCCGGCACGGGCCTGGGCGGCCACCGTCTCGGGCCGGCGCAGGAAGCCGTTGATCTCGGCATTCAGGCGCTCGGTAATGGCGGCCGGCGTGCCGGTGGGCGCCATCACGCCGAGCCAGATGGATGCCTCATAGCCCGGCAGCGTCTCGGCCACGGCGGGCAGTTCGGGCATCAGTGCGTTGCGGGCGGGGCCGGTGGTGGCCAGGCCACGCACCCGGCCGCCGATGATCTGCTCGCGCATGGTGGGGATGGCGTCGAACATGATCGGCACCTGGCCGGAGACCAGCGCTGTGCGCGCTTCGTTCGAGCCGCGAAAGGGGATGTGCTGCGCCACCACGCCGGCCTGCGCCAGGAACACCTCGCCGGCGATGTGGTAGGGCGTGCCGGGGCCGCTGCTGGCATAGTCGTAGCGGCCGGGATTGGCGCGCAGCAGGGCGATGAGTTCAGGCACCGTCGCGGCCGGTACCGAGGGGTGCACCGCCAGCACGTGCCGGGCGATGTTGACGGCGGCGACCGGCATCAGGTCGCGCATCAGCTGGTAGGGCCGGCTGGGCAGCAACGTCTCGTTGGCGGTGTGGGTGTTGCTCATCAGCAGCAACGTGTGGCCATCAGGGGCGGCCTTCGCCACCGCGTCGGTGCCGATCACCGCGCCGGCGCCAGGGCGATTCTCCACGATCACCGGCTGGCCCAGGACGGCGCCCAGCGGCTCCTGCAGGGCGCGGGCGGCGACATCGGCCGACCCGCCCAGGCCGAAGGGCACGAAGATGCGAATGGGGCGGCTGGGCCAGGACTGGGCCAATGCCGGCGCGGCCAGAGGGGGAAACAGGGAAGAACAGAGGGATGCAAGCATCGGGGTCAGCAGCATGGTGCGTCGTTGCATAGGGGTCTCCTGCACGCTTCATCATCCGGCGCGCGGGCCGGCGCAAGCCTTGCCCCGCCGTTGCCTCGCCACTCGCCCCGCCACCTGCCCCGCCCCTGCCGGCTTGCGGCGCCCGGCCGCGAACCACAGGATGCCCTGCCCAAGGAGAGTCCGCCCATGCCCAGCCTGCGCACCGATGACGGCATCGACCTGCATTACGAGGATGTGGGCGAGGGCACGCCGTTGGTCTTCGTGCACGAATATGCCGGCGACCACCGCGCCTGGGAAATGCAGCTGCGCTTCTTTGCCCGCCGCTACCGTTGCATCGCATTCGCCGCGCGGGGCTATCCGCCAAGCGCGGTGCCGACTGGCGCCCAGGCCTACAGCCAGGACCGCGCGACGGACGACATCGCCGCCGTGATCACCGGGCTGGGCCTGGCGCCGGCCCATGTCATCGGCCTGAGCATGGGGGGCTTTGCCACCTTGCATCTGGGGTTGCGGCACCCGCATCTCGCCCGCAGCCTGGTGGCGGCTGGCGTGGGCTACGGCGCCGCGCCCGACAAGCGCGAACAGTTCTGGGCCGAAACCGACGCCACCATTACCCGGATCCGCGCCGAGGGCATGGAAAGGATGGCCGCGGTGTACGGCCACGGCCCGACGCGGCTGATCTTCGAGCAGAAGGACCCGCGCGGCTTTGCCGAATTCATCGCCCAGCTGGCCGAGCACAGCACCGAAGGCAGCGCGCTGACCATGCAGGGCGTGCAGCGCCAGCGCCCCAGCCTGTTCGACCTAAAGGACGGCTTCGCGCGGATGACGCTGCCCACCTTCATCATCGCCGGCGACGAGGACGACCCGACGCTGGAGGCCAGCCTCTACCTGAAGCGCACCATCCCCAGTGCTGCGCTGCTGGTCATGCCCAAATGCGGCCACACGATGAACCTGGAAGACCCCGACGCCTTCAACCGCGCGGTGCTGGACTTCATCACCCATGTCGATGCGGGCACCTGGCGGATGCGCATCCCGGCCAGCCTGTCGGGCGGCATAATCCGCTAGCGCTGGGCGGGCGGCCTCGCTGGCGGTAGCGCTGGGCGGGCGGCCTCGCCTGCGCTGCCGTCCTGCGCCCCCGCCAGCGCCCCCGCCAGCGCCCCCGCCCTGCGCCCCCGCCCTGCGCAAAATACGGCCACACCCTGCCCGCGTCGTGCGCAATCCTGGCCGCCGCCTGCCTACCCTGGCCAATTGCAGCCCTGCCCCATCGCCCTATCCGGGCCAGACTGCGTCGAACCCGAAACCTTGCCCCAGGTGTCGCGTTCACCCGGCTTCGAAGGACGACACGCATGCAGATCAGTGCCGGCTGCCAGATCATCTACGACTGCCCCCAGAACACCCCGATGCTGATGATGATCAGCCCGCACCCTTCGCGCGTGGCCGATCTGGTGGGGCCGCACCGGGTCACCATCGCGCCGCCGGTGCCGTTCCGCGAATATACCGACAGCTTCGGCAACACCTGCACGCGGCTGGTGGCGCCACCGGGACGCATCACCCTCACCACACAGTTGCTGATCCGCGATACCGGCCTGCCGGACCCGCAGCACCTGCAGGCCTGGCAGCGGAAGGTGGAGGACCTGCCGGATGACATCCTGGTCTACCTACTGGGTAGTCACTATTGCGACACCGACCGGCTTTCCAACATCGCCTGGCAGATGTTCGGCCACATCCAGCCCGGGTGGGCCAAGGTGCAGGCGATCTGCGATTGGGTGCACAGCCACATCAGCTTCGGCTATCACCACGCGCGGCCGACCCGCACCGCGTCCGAGGCGTATCACGAGAAGATCGGGGTATGCCGCGACTTCGCGCATCTGGCGGTCACGCTGTGCCGCTGCGTCAACATCCCCGCGCGGTACTGCACCGGCTATCTGGGCGACATCGGCGTGCCGGTGACGGGGCCGATGGATTTCGCTGCCTGGTTCGAGGCCTTCATTGACGACCGCTGGCATACCTTCGACGCACGCAACAACGTGCCGCGCATCGGCCGCATCCTGATGGCGCGCGGCCGGGACGCTACGGATGTGGCCATTGCCACCACCTTCGGTCCGTGCACGCTGGCGGGGTTCACCGTGTTTACCGATGAGGTTTTGCCTGTGACCTGACACCGCCGGCACATCGACAACCGCGATGGGCCGTGGTTCGCTAAATCTAGAATTTCTAACCGGAGGATCGATCGTGCAACGAACCATGATACTGGCGGCCGGCGCGCTGGCCGCGCTGGGATTTGGCGCAGTGCCAGCCCTGGCGCAGGGCCCTGTCACCGAAGTGCAGACCGCGCGGGACCTTGGCCGCGTCTGCGATCCGCAGACGACGGGCGTGCCGCGGTTGGAATCCATCGCCTATTGCCAGGGCTTCCTGACCAGCTTCGGCCAGTATCATGCGCTGGCACATCCGGCCGGCCGCTCGCGGCAACTCTTTTGCATGCCGACCCCAGGGCCGACAGTGGCGGTATCCGGCCTGGCCTTCGCTCGCTGGACCGAGGCGAACCCGCAGCATGCGGCGGGACCGGCGCTTGATGGCCTGCTGCGCTGGGCCGAGGCCGTGCACCCCTGCCCCGCCGAGCCGACCCGCCGCACCCCGCGCGCCGCGCGTTGATCAGGAACAACATCATGCGATCCATGCGTCTTGCGCTCGTTCTCGCCACAGGTCTCGGTCTGTCGGCCTGCGCGGGTCTCAACGAAACCCAGCAACGCACCGGGACCGGCGCGTTGGGCGGCGCCGCGATCGGCGGCCTCCTGGGCTCCTTCGGCGGCAATGCCGGGCTGGGCGCGCTGCTGGGCGCCGGCGTGGGTGGTGCCGGTGGGTATCTGTACGATCGCTCGCAGCAGTCACGCGGCTATGGCGGTGGCTATGGCGGCGGCGGCGGGGATGGCCGGGGGGACGTTCGCGGATACCGCGGCGGCTACTGAGCAATGGAGCGGCGATGGCCGGGCCCGGGCCCGGCCATGGCCGTATCGTGATAGGCTTCAGGTATCCCGCTTCAGGTATCCGGCCTCAGGTGTCCGGCCTCAGGTGTCCGGCGTCAGGCGTCAGGCGTCAGGCGTCAGGCGTCAGGCGTCAGGCCCGCGCCGGCCACGCATCGCCATGCGGCACCAGCTTATCGAGGATCCGTGCCGAGGAGATCACCCCAGGCACACCCGCGCCGGGGTGGGTGCCGGCGCCGACGAGGTAGAGCCC
>JACMRO010000025.1 GCA_014376425.1 Rubritepida sp. | reverse complement strand
CGATCTGGGCCGGGGTCGCGGCCAGGCCTTAACAGGCTGCCGAAGAACTGGGCGGGTCGGCTGAGGGGTGCCTTGCCGCGCAGGATGCGTTGGTCAGTTGCCAGGATGCGACAGCATCTTGACGGCGACCCAGCCTTTCCTGCCCGAAAATTCCCTCGCCCGCCCTCAGCCGCCAGTTCTTTGCCAGCCTTTTAACCGCGTGACGCGGCGATGATCGACTTCATCCGGCGGATCGCCGTGGGCAGCCCCTCGAAGATGCTGGTCGAGATCAGGAAATGCCCGATGCTGACCTCGATGATGTCAGGAATGGCAGCGATCGCGCCGGTGTTGTCATAGGTCAGCCCGTGGCCGGCATGGCAATGCAGACCCAACCCCACTCCATGGGCGGCGGCGGCCTGCAGGCGGGCGAGTTCGCCCGGGTGGCCATCGGCATAGCGGCCGGTGTGCAACTCCACCGCCTGCGCGCCCAGTGCGCGTGCGGCGTCCAGCGCCGCCGCTTCAGGCTCGACGAACAGGCTGACCTCGATGCCGGCGGCGCTCAGCCGGCTGATTGCCGCGGCCAGAAAGGGGCCGGCATTGCGCACATCCAACCCGCCCTCGGTGGTGAGTTCGGCGCGCTTCTCGGGGACGATGCAGCAGGCCGGCGGCCGGAGCTTTTCGGCCAGCGCCACCATCTCCTCCGTCGCCGCCATCTCGAAGTTCAGCCGGCAATCGACCTCGGCGGCAATCCGTTCCAGGTCGCGGTCGCGGATGTGCCGGCGGGCCTCCCGCAGATGCACGGTGATGCCGTCCGCACCCTCGGCCATGCACAGATGCGCCGCCGCCACCGGGCAGGGAAAGTCGCCGCCGCGGGCGTTGCGCAGGGTGGCGACGTGGTCGACATTTACTGAAAGGCGCATGCAGTGTTTCCCCGTGGGCCCCGGTTAGCGGCCAGACGCGCGGCCAGGCGCAGCGCGGCGATGAGCGAATTGGGGCTGGCCACGCCCTGCCCCGCAATGTCCAGCGCCGTGCCGTGGTCCGGGCTGGTGCGGATGATCGACAGGCCGAGCGTGACATTCACCCCGCCATCCATGTCCAGCGTCTTGATCGGGATCAGCGCCTGGTCGTGGTAGAGGCAGATGGCGCAGTCCATCCGCGGCCGGGCCAGCGCGGTGAACATGGTGTCGGGCGGCAGGGGGCCGCGAGCGTCCAGCCCCAGGGCGCGCAACGTGGCCACCGCGGGTGCAACGATGGCCTGGTCCTCATGCCCCATGGTGCCCGCCTCGCCGGCGTGGGGGTTGAGGCCGGCGACGGCAAGGCGGGGTGCGGCGATGCCGAAGTCGCGGATCAGGCCGGCGGCGGTGATGCGCGCGGTCTCGACGATCATGGCGGTGGTCAGCCGGGCAATGGCGCGGGCCAGCGGCTCGTGGATGGTGACGGGGACGACGCGCAATGCGTCGCTGGCCAGCAGCATCACCGGGCGCACGGCCTCGGGCGCCAGGGCGTGCAGGAATTCGGTGTGGCCGGGATGGGCGAAGCCCGCGCCGGTCAGCACCGATTTCTGAATCGGGAGGGTGACCACGGCGCTGACCCGGCCGGCGCGGGCCAGGGCCACCGCCTCCTCGATGCTGGCAATGACCGCCGGCGCGTTGGCCGGGTCCAGCCGGCCGGGCACCGGGCGGGCGGCCAGCGGCCGGTGCAGCACCGGCAGGCCATGCGGGTGGGCGGCGGCGGCCTGTTCGGGCGCCTTGATGCGCACGACCGGCCCGGCCACCGCCTCCGCGTCGCCGATCAGGAAGAAGGGCGGGCTGCCCCGCGCCCATGCGGCGGCCGCGATCTCGGCGCCGATGCCGGCCGGCTCGCCCATCGTCAGCGCGATCACAGCGCGCGCATCCGTTCGACGAGCGCGTCCACATCGGCTTCGGTATGGTACAGGCCGAAACCCACGCGCAGCCGGGTGCCGCGCCGGTCGGTGATGATCTGCGCGGCCTCCAGCCTGGCCTGCCAGGCCTCGGCGTCGGGCAGCTCGAAGGTAAGGAAGTTGCCGCGCGGCTGGGAAAGGCCGACCACCAGCCAGTCTTCCCACATGCCTTGCAGGCCGGTTATGAACCGCGCCTGCAAGGCATGTGCATGGGCGTGGATGGCGGCCGGCGTGGCCTCCACGCTCTCAGCCCAGTTCAGTGCCGCGTGCAGGCGGTAGATGCCCGAAGGGTCGAAGGTCGCGCCCATGAAGCGCCAGCCATCGGCGGCGTAGGGTACGCCCTGCCGGCCCTCACCCAGTCCGCCGAAGGCGGCATACCAGCCGGTATTGCGCGGCCGCGCCAGCCAGCCCGGCGGGCAGTGCATGAAGCAGCAGCCCTCGCCTCCCATGGCGTATTTGTAGCCGCCGGACAGGTAGAAGGCGCGCCCGGCCAGGCCGCTCCAATCCACCGGCATGGCCATGAAGGAATGGTAGCCATCGACCACCAGCACCGCCTCGCCGGCGGCAGCGGCCAGCGCTTCCAGCCCGGCGACCACCAGGCCGGAGTTGAACAGCACATGGCTGGCCCAGATCAGGTCGAAGCCCTCCGCTGCGGTCTCTGCCAACCGGTCGGGCGCGACCCGGGTGACCGCCAGCAATCCCTCCTCCTCCAGCCGCGCCACCTGGCGGGTGAAGCTGTGGAACTCCGCCCCGGTCGTCAGCACCCGCGGCACCCGGCCCGCCGGCAGGCTGGCCAGGATCCGGCACACGAATTCATGCGTGTTCGGCGCGTAGGCCAGCGTGGCCGGATCGGGCAGGTTCAGCAGCCGCGCGATGGTCTTTTGCAGTTCGGACCATTTATGGCCCAGGATCGGGGCCCATTTGCCGTCCATCAGCCGCGCCGCATTGTCCCAGGCCTGCATCTGCGCGGCCCGCGTCACATCCGGCCAGGGGTGGTGGCTGTGCGCCGCGAAATGCAGCCGGCCGGGCACCGCGCCCAGGAATTGCGAGAAATGCGCCGCGAGATCGAGCATGGCCGCAACATGTGGCCATCCGCGCCGATTGCAAACCAGTTGACGCGCCGGCCCCGCCCGGGCTTCTGTCGGCCATGCCCCGGCCGCACCCCTTCCTGATCTACGACCTGGGCATGAATCACGGCGAGGATACCGGATTCTACCTCGCCAAGGGCTTTTCCGTCGTCGGTGTCGAGGCCAGCCCGCCGCTGGCGGCCGAGCTGGCAACCCGCTTCGCCTTCGACATCGCCGCCCGCCACCTCACCCTGCTGCATTGCGGCGTGTGGCAGGAGGCCGGTTCGATGACCTTCTACGTCAATGACGACAACGACCACTGGTCGAGCTTCGACCCGCATTACGGCACCCGCCAGGGTACCAAGTTCCACACCATCGAGGTGCCGTGCGTGACGCTGGGCGCGCTGTTCGCGGCGCATGGCGTGCCGCACTACCTCAAGATCGACATCGAGGGCGCCGACCGCCATGTGCTGGAAGCGCTGCGCGCGCAGCCGGTGCGGCCCGACTTCGTCTCGGTGGAGGAATACGGCACACAGGCTATCCACGACCTGGCGGCCTGCGGCTACACCCGCTTCCAGGCGGTGACCCAGGACAACAAGGCGTGGGCCACCCCCCCGCCCGACCCGGCGCGGGAGGGGCGGCTGGTACACCGCCAGTTCGACGGCCGCGACAGCGGGCTGTTCGGCGAGGAACTGCCCAGCGGTGCCTGGATGCCCGGCGACGTCTTCCTTGACCACTTCACCCGCACTGTCCGCGCCGAGGACGGCACATCGCAGGCCGACCCGCATGACTGGGTCGACATCCATGCCGGGACCTGACCCCACCCCCACGACCGACTTCCGCGACCGCATGTCGTATGGTGACTACTTGCGGCTGGACGGCCTGCTAGCCGCGCAACGCCCGCTTTCCGGCCAGCATGACGAGATGCTGTTCATCACCATTCACCACGTGCAGGAGCTGTGGCTGAAGCTGCTGCTGCACGAGCTGGACCTGGCGATCGATTGCATCCGGCGCGACGAATTGCGCCCCGCCTTCAAGGCGCTGGCACGCTGCGGCCGCATCCAGAAGCAGCTCATCGAGGCCTGGGATGTCCTGGCGACGATGACGCCGCACGACTACCTGGCATTTCGCAGCCACCTCGGCAGCTCTTCCGGCTTCCAGTCCTGGCAGTACCGGATGCTGGAATTCCGCCTCGGCGCCAAGAACGCCTTCATGCTCAAGCCGCACGAACACCGGCAGGACCTGCTGGCGCCGCTGCAGGCCGCGCTGCAGGCACCGTCCATCTACGACGAGACGCTGCGCCTGCTGGCCCGCCGCGGCATCGCTCTGCCGCCCGAGGTGCTGGAGCGTGACCTGACCCAGCCGCATACGCTGAACGAGGCGGTCATCGCCGCCTGGGCGGCGATTTACGAGAATGCCGAACAGGGCTTCGACCTCTACGAACTGGCCGAGGAACTGGTCGATCTGGAAGACGCCTTCCAGACCTGGCGCTTCCGCCACATGCGCACGGTGGAACGCATCATCGGCTACCGGATGGGTACCGGCGGCTCGGCCGGCGTGGCCTATCTGAAGGGCGTGATCGACAAGCGGTTCTTTCCCGAACTCTACGAAGCCAGAACAAGGATACGCGGATGATCGACATCGAGAACTTCCGGGCCGGCCTGCGCCAGGACGGGTTCGGGGAGCCGGTGGAACGCGCCCTGCCCCCCACTGAAGACAACGGCACCCACACCCACCCCTTCGAGGTCCGCGCGCTGGTGACCGAGGGCGCCGTCACCCTGCGCTGGGACGGGCGCGCCGAGACCTACGGCCCGGGCGACATCTTCCGGATGGCGGCGCACCACCAGCATTCGGAAGAGGTGGGCGCCGAGGGCGTGCGCTACTTCAGCGGCCGGAAGTAAGCCCGACCAGGCGGCGCGCCATCGCCAGCGCCCGCTTCGTTCGTGGCGCATCGAACATGCGCGCGAGGCTGAAGCGGCCGTGCCGCACGCGGGCGCGCAGGTTGCTGAATTCCAGGAACCCCGCTTCGCCATTCCGCCGGCCAAAACCCGACTGGCCCACCCCGCCGAAGGCCATGCCGTGGAAGGCCGCATATTCCAGCGCGCGGTTGCAGACCAGCGCGCCGCTGCGGGTGCGCGCGGCGACCTGCGCCTCTTCCTCCGCTGTGGCGCCGAACAGATAGATGGCCAGCGGCGTGCCGGTGGCGGCGATGGCCTGGTCCAGCGTCGCCTCGCGCAATGCCAGGATCGGGCCGAAGATTTCCTCCTGGTGCAGCGGGTGGCCATCGGGCGCGGTCGCCAGGCCGTCCTCGATGCTGGCGCCGTGGCGCATCCGCTCCAGCCGCGCCGGCAGCATCACGGCAGTTTCGTCGAAGCGAATGGCGGTGGCGCGGGCGGCGGCGCGGAAACCGGCGACGCTGTGGCCGATGAGGAACACGGTGTCGGGCGCCACGCAGGTCTGGCCGGCATTGATCGCCTTGGCGGTCATGATGGCCTGGGCGGCGCGCGCCAGGTTGGCGCCGGGTAGCACGAAGGCCGGGCATTTGCCGCCGAGTTCGAGGGTGAGGGGCGTGAGGCTGGCGGCGGCGGCGGCCATCACCTTCTTCCCCGTGGCCGTGCTGCCGGTAAAGACCAGATGGTCCCAGGGCTGGGCGGCAAAATCGGCCGCCACGGCGGCGTCTCCCTGCACGCAGCGCGCAGCGTCACCCAGCGGGCCGAGCATCTCCGCGATCAGCGCGGCGCAGCGCGGGGTGTGCTCGCTGGGCTTGATCACCACGCGGTTGCCGGCGGCGATGGCGTCGATCGCTGGCATCAGCGCCAGCTGGAAGGGGTAGTTCCAGGGCGCCATGATACCGATGACGCCCTTGGGGGCCGGCTCGAGCACAGCCGATGCCGGCTGGAAGGGATAGGGCACGGGCTGCCGGCGCGGCCGGGCCCAGCGCGTGAGATGGCCGCGCGCATGGCGGGCGGCGTCGGCCACCAGCAGCACATCGGCCAGCAGGGTGTCCATTTCCGAACGGCGGCCGAAATCGGCATCGGCGGCGGCCACCGCATCGGGCGCGCGCGCCAGGATGGTGGCGCGCAGCGTGGCCAGCAAGGCCCGGCGCTCCGTGATCGGCAGCGGCGGCAGGTCGCGCAGTGCTGCAAGGGCTTCGCCGGGGGTCATGCAATGGTGGCCTTCTGCCTGGCGGTTCACAACAACGCCCTTGCCGCTGCTTCGCCACTGCGAACGGCGGCATCGATGGTCGCGGGCAGGTGCGGCCAGGTCCAATCGCCCGCCAGGGCCAGGCCGGGGGCAGGCCGGCGTGGCGGCGCAAGCGGCGGGCCCGGGGTATGGCGTGGCGTGGCGCGGCGCTCTTTCACCAGCCGGCATTCGGGCGCCCTGATCGGCCATTCGCCAGGGATGCCGAAGGCCGCGGCGGCGCGCAGGATCTCGCCCCAGGCGCGCGGCGCCAAGGTGGCCGCATCCTCCCCCGCCTCGGCATCGCCGGCCGAGATGGTGACCGACACGCCTGACGGCCGCACCAGGACCCACTGGCACAGCGCACCCACGAAGCCCACGAAGCGCACCGGGCCTGGCTGGCTGCGGGCAAAATGCAGGTTGACGATGGGCGCATGGGCCTGCGGCACGGCCAGGCCGGGCAGCAGGCGGGCACTTTCCCAGGGCGGGGTGGCGAGCAGGATTTGGGCGGCGGGCGCGCCGTCCAGCAACCAGCCATCGCCCTGCGCGGTCAGGCTGCGGATGCGCGAGTTGAAGCGGATCTCGCCCCCGGCGGCGCGGATGGCGGCCAGAGCCGGATCCACCATGTCCGGCCCCAGCCCGCGCTCGGCCACGTAGAGGCGGGTGGCGCCCGGCCCGCCCAGCCGCCGCAGCACCTGCGCCAGCCGGGCGGACGACGCTTCGGCCGAAGGCGTGTTCAGCGTCGCCACCACCAGCGGGTCGACGAAGCCGCGCTGGAAGACGGGGTACGCCGCCATGGCCTGGGCCACGGGCACGTCGCGGCCGGGTAGCGCCATGCGCGCCAGGGCGCCCAGCGCGGCCAGCGACAGGCCCGGCGGCCGGTGGCCGGCCGATACCCAGCCAAAGGGCGACAGTGAAATGCGCCGCGCCGCGCCATCCGCGCAATCCAGCACCGGCAGGCCGTCCGGCTCGGGCTCCACCCAGCCGTCCCGGGCACCCACCGCACGCAGGAAGGCCAGCGCGGCGGTGTTGGCGCCGACCAGCGCGTGGGTGCCGTTGTCGGTGCCGTCAGCCAAGGCGCGGGCACGGCCGCCAGCCCCGGGCGAGGCCTCGTGCAGCACCACGGCCCGGCCGGCGCGGGCCAGGGCAAGCGCACCTGCCAGCCCGGCCACGCCGCCGCCGACCACATGGATGGTCACGCCCGCAGCCCGAGCGCCATGCCGGCCATGCGCAGCTTCTCGGCGCGGGTCAGCCGCGGCCGGGCGCGGGTGCCGGTCCAGCCGCGCTGGAGCATGCGGCGGAACAGCCGCTCATAGCCCCACATCATGACCTTTGCCGGCAGCAGGGCGGCGGTGTCGTATTGCGGCATTTCGGCCGCGGCGCGGGCGAAGCCGGCTTCCGCCTGGGCTGCCAGCCGGGCGCAGATGGCAGCGAAGCCAGGCGCGGCCAGAATATGGGCCGCCGGGCCATCGGCAATGCCGGCTTCGCGCAGCAGGCTCAGGGGAATGTAGACGCGCTCCCGCCGCGCATCCTCGTCCACATCCCGGAGGATGTTGGTGAGCTGGAAGGTGTGCCCCAGGCGCAGGCCCCACTGCTCGGCCTCCGGCGCGCCGAAGATGCGCACCGCCATGGCACCCACGCTGCCGGCGACCTGGCGGCAATAGAGGTACAGCCCGGCCTCGTCCTCGATCCGCAGCCGGTCGGCCGCGTCGGTCTCCATGCCGGCGATCATCGCCTCGCACTCGGCGCGCGGTACGCCGAAAGCGGTGCAAGCGAAGGCGAGCTCGCGCGAGAGGACGCAGTCCGGCTGGTCCAGCTTGGCGCGCCAGTCGGCCAGGAAGCGGCGCTTCTCGGCCTCCGGCATGGCGCCGTCCGCGATGTCGTCCACCGCGCGGCAAAAGGCGTAGACGCCCCACAGCGCGCGCCGGCGTTCACCGCGCAGCGCCTTCATGCCGCGGGCGAAGGAGGAGGCGGCGCGCGCCACGCGGCCGGCCACCAGGGGCGCATCGGCCGGCAGGCCGAGCGGCCCAGCCAGCGCGGCCCGCGCGAAATCCGGCCGGCCCAGCGCCACCCGGCCGAGCACCGGGTCCGCCGCGCGCAGCTTCGCCAGCAGCCGCCGCGCCAGCGCGATGGTGATGGAGGACTGCCAGGCCAGCCGCCAGGCGCCGGCTACCAGCCGGGGCAGGTCCTGCGCCCGGTCGAGCTGCTCCTCCACCCGGTCCAGCGCGGCGTCCAGGATTTCTCGCCGAAGCGGGTTGCCAGGGTCGAAGAAGGCGGCCTCGCCGCCTGCCAGCGCCATCCAGGATTGCGGCATGTAGACGCGTCCGATGGCCGCCCGGTCATCGACCAGATCCTGCAGGTGGTTCAGAACCTGCAATGCGGTGCACAGCCCGTCGGACGCGGCGTGGCCGGCATCGCTCGCCACGTCATGCAGCCGCAGCAGCATCCGCCCCACAGGGTTGGCGCTGCGGGCGCAGTAATGCTCCAGCGCCGCCCAGTCCTCATAGCGTGCCTGCCGCGCATCCTGCCGGAAGGCGTCGAGCATCAGCGTCGCTTCATCGGTTCCCACGGCCAGCGCGTGCATTTGCGCGGCCTCGGGGAAGGTTGTGGCCGGATCGGCCAGGGCGGCGCCCATCGCGTCCAGCCGGGCCAGCTTGTCGGCGGGCGCAATCGTGGCACTGTCGGCGATGTCGTCGGCCATGCGCACGAAGCGGTAGAAGGCCATCACCCGCGCCCGTACCGGCCGCGCCAGCATCAGCGAGGCGGTGGGGAAGTTCTCGGTATCATGGTCTCGGTTGGGCGCACCCGGGGCCGCTTGCGTCATGCGCCCTTTGTGGCGGGATATGCGCGGCCTTTCCAGCCCGCCTGCAGCCCGAGCATGGAGCGCACGAGCGCCGTCCACTGGATCGCCAGCGCCACCAGCACCGTCAGCGGATGCAGGGGCACGGTCCACCACGGTTCGCCGGTGCGCCAGGTGACGGCGGCGCGCAAGGCGAACATCAGTGCGAGGGTAAGCACCGCTTCAGGCTCGGGCAGCAACGCCCATGGCCACAGATGCGCGCTGGCCAGCAGCACGGTCCATACCGGCAGGCCCACAGGGGTTGCCATGCCCTCGCGCGCATTCTTGATGAAGCCGGCCCAGGCCGGGCGGAAGCCATCATACATCCGGCAGGTCGAGAGCGGGGCACCATCCACGATTTCGGTGTCGTGGCCGCGCTCGCGCAGCAGGCGCGCCAACGCGATGCCGTCATGCAGCACGCCCTTGATGGTGGCATGTCCGCCCACCGCCTCGTAAGCACCGCGCTCGACCAGGATAAGCTGACCGCAGGCTGCGGCGAGATTGGGGTTTCGCTGCGCGGCACGGCCACCAAACGGCAGGTAGCACAGCAGCAGGAAGTTGATGAACGGAACCGTCAGCGCCTCGCCCAGGCTTCGGATGGTCTGCCGCGGCACGCCGCTCACCATCGCGATCCGACGATCGGCCGCATGCGCCGCCATAGCTGCCGCCGCATGGGGCGCCAGCCGCACATCGGCGTCGATGAACAGCAGATGCGTGCCGGCAGCCTGTTCGGCCAGCCGGGCGCAGGCATGCACCTTGCCGGTCCAACCAGGCGGCAGCGTGGGCGCCGGCACCAGCCGCAACCGCGGGTCGGCGATGCCGCGCACGATCCCGGCCGTGTCATCCGTGCTGCCGTCATCCATCACGATGACCTCCACCGCTGTGCCGGCCGAGGCCAGCGCCGCCTCGACGCAGCCGCGGATGTTGGCTGCCTCATTGCGCGCCGGGATCAGGATGGAGACTAGTGTGCCAGCGGCCGGCAGGCCACGCAGCCGCGGCAGCCGCGCCAGGTTGATGGCGCCGAAGATGATCGGCAGCAGGGCAAGCGCCAGGGGCAGATGACCGAAATCCATAGCTCTATCCCGTCGGTGTCTTGGCCGCATGGTCCGGCCGCGGCCGCTGGCCCCGCGCCAGAGCCTTTACATATTGCCAGGTGCCGTAGAGTCCACCCATCCCCCTGCCGCCCTCGATCGCGGTCAGGAAACGATCGGGTTCGCGGCTGATCGCGTCCACCGCCAGGCGGTCCATGGTGGCGGCGAGTGCGTCGCGAAGCGCTTCCGCCCGCCTTGGCCGGTCCAACGCCAGCAGCGACTGGCCGTCCAACGCCGGGCCGAAGGCAGCCAGCGCCTCGCCGCGTTTTTCCGTCCAGTGGGTGTATTCGAAGGCGAGCGGGATGAAGAGCGCGTCGGGTGCGATTTCCGGCAGGCGCATGACGCCCGGCGCCAGCGGCACCGGCCGTTCGCGCACATCGGCGAAGCGGCCGGGCGCGTTCATCCACAGCATGTGCCGCGGGTTGGCCAGCACCTGCCTGGCGGTGTCGAGGAAGCGGACAGCGCCGCGCGGGCTGTCCTGCTCGATGCCGAACACGCCCAGCCGCCGCATGAAGCCGTATTTGCGCAGGGCCGCGGCATCCATCGGCATGAAGGCCTGCCGCTCGATGAAGAAGCGGCGCAGCAGCAGCATAAACATCGCCCCGTCCCACCAGCTGGGGTGGTTGGCCAGGACCACGAGCGGGCGATCGCCGGGATAGTCGGGCAGGCCCCAATGCGGCACCCGCAACGCGCTGAAATGGCCAGCGAAGCTGTGCGTGAAAGCGACATTGAAAAAGGCCATCGCGCGTTCCGAGCGCAGCGCCACCGGGTCGGTGGCCGCCATCAACCGCGCCCGGGCGCCGCGCGGGGCCGCAGGCCGGCCGTAGCCGGGGCGGTGCGCCATCCGCAGGGCACTGCGGGCCGGATCATTCCGCAGCGAGTACGGGGATAGCGCGTGAGCCGGCCAGCCGTGCCGCCTCGCCCATGCCGCGGCCGCCCATGTCGGTATCCATCGCGTCCGCCGCAATCCAGCCCGACATCATCACCATCGGCATGCCGGGGCCGGGATGCGCAGCGCCGCCACACAAATATAAGCCCTTCACGACGCGCGACCGGTTGCCGGGCTTGAAGGCGCCGGTGAAGGTGCCGTGGCTGGCGAGGCCGTAGATCGCGCCGTTCAGCACCTTGTAGCGCTCATGGATGTCCTGCGGCGTCAGGTGCCGTTCGACCACGATGCGGTCCTCGATATCGGTCAGCCCCGCGGTGCGCTTGAGCTTGTCGAGGATGACCTGACGGTACGGCGCGAACATCGCCTTCCAGTCCTGGCCGGGCCGGAGGTAGGGGGTGTGGACGAGGACGTAGAGCGCCTCGCCACCCTCGGGCGCCACGGACGGGTCGGTACCGCTGGGCGCGGCGAGGTAAGCGGTGGGGTCGGGCGCCGGCACGCCACGCTTGTAGATCGCGTCGAACTCCTCCTCGGGGTCGCGGGAGAAGACGAAATCGTGGTGGCCCAGGTGGTCATAGCGCTTGTTCAGGCCGAGATAGAGCACGACGCCGGAGCATGCCGCCTCGTACTTGGCGCCATAGGCGTCGCCTGCCGGGCCGCCCACCAATTCACCATAGGTGCGCACCGCGTCCATGTTCGAAATCACCGCGTCGCAGGCGATGGTCTCACCGCTCGCCAGCTTGACGCCGCGCACGGCGTTGTTGCGGATGTCAAAGCCGGTGACCTCGGCATTGTTGCGCAACTCGGCGCCCAGGTCGCCCGCCAGCTTCGCCAGGCCGTCGGCCACCGCGCGGGTGCCGCCCTTCGGGTACCACACGCCCTCGGCCGCCTGCATGTCGCCAATCGAGCACAGCACCGCAGGTGCCGCGTATGGGTTGGAGCCGACATACTGCATGTAGTGGTCGAGCATCTGCGCCATGTTGGCGTCTGGCACATGTTTGCGGATCACGCCCGCAGCGGTCTGCCCCATGCGCAGCGCCATGACGTCCTTCAGGACGTTTGGCTTGAAATTATCGCCGAAATTCAGCGTGTCGCCGATGCCCTCGACCGGCTTCCAGAAGAAGAATTTTTCCGACACGTCATGCAGATGGTGCGCCACTTTCTGGAAGCGCTTGTAGCCCTCGCCCAGGCCGGGTGCGATGGTGTTCATGTGCGCCGCCATGGCGTCGACGTCGCCGACCAGATCGGCCTGGGTGCCATCCTCGAAAAAGCAGCGCCACTGCGGCTCCAGCTTGATCAGCGGCAAGTCGGTCGCCAGGTCGCGGCCTGCCTCGGCGAAGATGCGGCGCAGCACGCGCGGCACGGTCAGGATGGTCGGACCCATGTCGAAGCGGAAGTTGCCGCCCGCGGGCGCGGGCAGGTTCAGCACCGCCGCCTTGCCGCCGAACCAGGAATTCTTCTCAAGGACAGTGACCCTGTGGCCACGGGCGCGGGCAACCGCGGCCGCAGCAAGTCCGCCCAGCCCGGAGCCGACAACGACGACGTGTGACATGGCGCTGTGCTCCTACTGCGCGGCGACGGCGAAGGCGGACTGCGCCGGCTCGCGCGGCGTGACGGGCAGGCCCAGATCGGCCTGCAACAGCCGCGTCGTGATCCGCGCGCCTTCGTAGATGACCGGTAGGCCCGAGCCCGGATGCGTGCCGCCGCCCACCAGATACAGCCCCTCGGTGTCCTGGAAGCGGTTGCCCGGCCGCCAGTGCAGCATCTGGCCGATCTCGTGGCTCAGGTTGAAGGTAGCGCCATAGCCAATGGCATAATCGTCGTGCCAACCCTGCGGTGTCACGATTTTCTCGTAGCGGATGCGCTGCCGGATGTTGGGCACGCCCAATGCCTGGATACGATCCAGCGCAATCTCACGGAACGGCGCAATCTCCTTTTCCCAGTCCACCCCGAAGCGCAGATTGGGCACCGGGACGAGCAGGTACAGCGCGGTATGGCCCGGCGGCGCCATGGTCGGATCGGTCGCCGATGGGTTGTGCAGGTACAGGCTGGGCACCTGCGGGATCACGCCGCGCTCGATCTGCGCGATGTTCTCCATGTATTCGCGGCTCAGCAGCACGTTGTGATGCTGGATTGCCGGGCATTCGCCCTCGATACCCAAATACAGCATGAAGGTAGAGCAAGAATAGTTCGCCTTGTCGATCTTCACGTCCGACCATTTCCGCCGCAGTGGCGCCGGCACCAGCTTGGGCATGGCATGCGCAAAATCGGCGTTCATGACCACCGCGTCGGCGGCGATGTGCTGGCCACCGACCTCAACGCCGGTGGCGCGCTTACCGGCAAAGGCGATACGATCCACCGGCGTCTCGAAGCGGAACTCCACCCCCAGCCGCTGTGCCACCCGCGCCATCGCCTCCGACACGCCGCCCAGGCCGCCTTTCACATGGAAGACGCCGTGCTCGTATTCCAGGAAGCTCAGGATGGTGAACAACGCCGGGCATTTGAACGGGCTCATGCCCAGGTATTTGGTCTGGAAGGAGAAGGCCAGGCGGATGCGCGGGTCGGCGAAATAGCGCCGGAGGTCCTGGTCGACCGAAAGGTGTGGCCGCAGCCGCATCAGACCCTTCAGCATCGGCACCGTGAACAGGTCGGCCGGCGACAGGATCGGGTTCTCCAGGATCGGCCGGAAAGCTTCCAACTTAACCCGGTTTTCGCGCATGAACATCTCGAGGCCGGCGACGTCGGCCGGCGCGATGGCGCGGATCTGCTCGGCCATGCGTGCCATGTCCGGCGTCGCGTCCAGCACCGCCGGCGCGCCCTCGCCCTCGAAGATGATGCGGTATTGGGGGTCGAGCCGGATCAGCTCGACCTCATGCTCCAGTTCCGCGCCACAGGACTGGAAAATCTCCTTCAGGATGCGCGGATAGAGGAAGAAGGTCGGGCCGAGGTCGAAGCGATAGCCCTCGGCACTCATCGTCCGGGTGCGGCCACCGACCACGGCGTCCTTTTCGAACACGGTGACGCGGGCGCCACCGGCGGCCAGCTGCATGGCCGCGGCAAGGCCGCCGGGGCCCGCCCCGATCACAGCAACATGCGCCCGCGGGCGGTCGAGATAAGGGCTGGCGAGCGGGGCGTTCATCGAATGATCATGTCTCTTGAGCGCTCATTTGCGCTGCTTGGGCCAGTTGGCAAGGGGCTGCGGTGCAACAGAATCAGGCCGCCAGCAGGGCGAGGAGTGAAGCGGCCTGGGCCAGCTGCGCCAGGCTGGCCGTGGCGCGCGGCAGCAGCCGGCCGATGTAGAAGCGGGCCAGGGGGGCGTAGGCGGGCTCCAACGCGGCGGCGCGGGCCAGCATCCAGCCCCCCAGCACCCAGCCGCAGGCGTCGAGATACGCGGTGGCGCCCGCGGCGACGGCGTCGGGGTCGGCGGTCAGCATCAATTCGGTGGCGGCGAGCAGCTCGGCCGCGGCGGCAGCCAGGGCGGGGTGGGTGGCCACCTCGGCCAGCAATGTCCTCATGGCCGCGCCGCCATCGCCGCGCAGCTTGCGGCCCACCAGATCCAGCGCCTGAATGCCGTTGGTGCCCTCGTAGAACGGCGTGATTCGTACGTCGCGCAGCACTTGGGCGGCGCCGGCATCCTCGCAGAAGCCCATACCGCCATGCACCTGCACGCCCAGCGACGCGACCTCGCAGCCCCGGTCGGTGGACCAGGCCTTGACGATGGGGGTCAGCAGCGCGAGGCGCCCCGGGTCGGCCATGCAGGCCTCGATCGCCAGCAGCCGCATGGCGAGCGTGATGGCGCGCATCTCCGCCAGCATGCGCGCCACATCGGGGTGGCGGGCGATGGGGCGGCCGCCCTGGTCGCGCCCGGCGGCGTAGGCCTCGGCCAGCCGCAGCGCCAGCGCGCCCTGGCTGACGCCCTGGATGCCGACGCACAGCCGCGCATTGTTCATCATGGCGAACATCGCCGGCAGCCCGCGATGCGGCTCGCCCACCAGTTCGGCCTCCGCGCCCTCGAACAGCATGGTGCAGGTCGGGCTGGCGTGGATGCCCATCTTGCGCTCCAGCCCGCCGCAGCGAAGCGCGTTGGCTGTGCCGTCGGCGCGCACCCGCCGCGCGGCGAACAGTGAAATGCCGCGGCTGCCCTCCGGCGCGCCGGGCAGCCTGGCCAGCACCAGGTGCAGGGTGTTGTCCGTCAGGTCGTGGTCGCCGAAGCTGATGTAGATCTTCTGGCCATGCAGGGCGTAGCGCCCGCCCTCCAGGGGCTCCGCCCGCGTGCGCACGGTGGACAGGTCGCTGCCGGCCTGCGGCTCGGTCAGGCACATGGTGCCGGTCCACTCGCCGGTGGTCATCGGCGGCAGCCATTCCGCCTGCTGGGCCGGAGTGGCGTGGCGCTCGATGGCCTCGATGGCGCCGGCGGTGAGCAGCGGGCAAAGGCCGAACGCCATGTCGGCGGCGGTCACAAGTTCCACCACCGCGGCCCACAGCGCGAAGGGCAGCCCCTGGCCGCCATATGCCTCGGGGGCGGTCAACGACTGCCAGCCGCCTTCCACCCAGGCCTGGTAGGCGCGGACATGGCCTTCCGGGCAGCGCACGCGGCCGTTCTCCAGCCGCGCACCCTCACGGTCCGCCGGCATGCGGTTGGGTGCCAGCACCGCGTCGCAGAATTGCGCGCATTGTTCGATGATGGCGGCGACACCGGCGGTGTCCAACGCGCTGGCGGTCCGCGCCGGCAAGTCGTACAGGCGCGTGAGCGCGAAGGTCAGGTCCTGGGCCGGGGTGGTCATGCGGTAACCCTTTGATTTAGCAGGCCGGGCACGGCCGCGTCGCGCCCCGCCGCCCAGCCGGGCAGCGCCGGCATCAGATTGTCGTCGGCCAGCGCGTTGGCAACCGCCTGGCCCAGCACCGCACCGAACTTGAAGCCATGGCCGGAGAAGCCGCTCATCACGATGGTGGCGGGGTGGATGGCCTCGACCACGAATTCTTCCTTGGGTTGCACATCGTAATAGCACGCCGCGGCGCCCAGAAATCGGTATTCGTCAAGCCGGGGAATGCGGCGGCGGGCCAGCGCCAGGATAGCCTCGGCCTCCGCCGGCGTGGCCTCGCGCGGGTCGTCCTGCGCGTCGCCCGTCATCGAGAAGCTGTGATCGCCCACCTTGATGGGCGTGCCGGCGACGGGGGGGACCATGTAGAAGCCGCCCTGCGGTGAGAGGTCGAGCAGCATGGGTGCCACGGCCCAGGCAGCAGCGAGATCGGCCGGTGGCGCGAGCCGCACCAGGATCTGGCGCGAGGCCTTGACCGGCAGGCGCGGCAGCAGGCGTGGCGCCCAGGGGCCGGCGGCGACGACGACCGCGTCCGCGGTGAGGGTCGCGCCGTCATCCAGGCGCAGGCTTTGCGGGCCGATGCCACGCACGGTGGCACGTTCGAACACCGCCCCCAACGCCACCAGCCGCGCCGCCAGCAAGGCCACGATGCGTTCGGCCAGCAGCACGCCGCCGGGGGCCACGAAGAATGCGTCGGCGATGCCGATGCCGCTGAAGCAGGGGAAGCTCTGCGGCACGGAGACAGCATCCAGCGCATGCACTTCGATGCCATGCGCGGCCATGCCGGCGCGGCTGTCGCGCAGCCAACCCCCCTGCCCTTCATCCACCGCCAGCACGCCGGTTTCGACATAGGGCGCCTCACCCAGCGCGGCGAAGAGCGCGCGCCAGGCGGCGAAGGCGTCGTCCACCATCCGCATGTAGCCGGCCTGGGCACCATAGGCGTGGCGGATCAGCCGGTGATGGTCGACCGAGGCGCCACGCGGGTTGGGCGGCACGTCCTGGTCTACCACCCGCACGTCCCAACCGCTCAGCAGCAGCGCATGCGCGGTGCACAGCCCCATAATGCCGGCGCCGAGGATGAGGGCTTGGGGGCGTGTCGCCATAGTGCCATTCTGCCCCCCTGGCGCCGGCCGCGCCATCCCCGCACCATGCCGCCATGCTGATGCATGAGAGCCCGACCGTGATCGCCACCATCATCCCCTCGGGCAACACCGTGGTGGAGCGGACCACCATCGCGATGCTGCGCGACATGGCCGGGGTGGCGCCCATCTTCAGTCGGCTTTCGGTCCATGGCAGCGTAGACCGCTTCCCGGACGAATATGACGAGGCGGGCATGCTGGAGGCGGCACGGCTGCTCAGCCATGCGGCACCGGCGTCGATCGTCTGGAACGGCAGCAAGGGGGGCGCCATCGGGCTGCGGCACGATGTGGCGCTGGCCTACCGCATCACCGCGCAAACCGGCATCGCGGCCGACACCGCGGGGCTGGCGCTGCGCCGGGCGATGGCGGCGCGCGGGTTTCGTCGCATCGGCCTGGTGACGCCCTACACCGCAGGCTACGTGGCGCGGCTGGCGGAGGGTTTCGCGGCCGAGGGCTGGGAGGTCGTGGCCGAGAGCCACTTAGGGATGACCGACAACCTCTCCTACGCCACGGTGCCCTTCGCGCGCATCCGCGAGCAGGCGCGGGAAGTCGCGGCCGCGCGGCCCGACGTGCTGCTGGCCTGGTGCACCAACTACCCAGCCGCGCCGCTGGCAGCGAAGGTCGAGGCCGCCACCGGGATCCCGTTCTGGGACGCCACGGCGCTGGGGCTGCTGGGCGCGCTGGAGGCTGCGGGAATCACCGCGCGCCCCGGGGTGGCCTGGGGCAGCCTGATGGCCCAGGCCGCCGCCACGGACGCCGGGGCGCGTGGCGCGGCAGAT
>JACMRO010000288.1 GCA_014376425.1 Rubritepida sp. | reverse complement strand
GTGCGAGCAACAGGCAGGGCAGCGCCGCGCGCTCCACCGGCCCGCCCCCGACCAAGCCACTCCAGCCCAGCCACACCGCCAACCACCACAGCAGCACGGCGCCAAGCCAGAAGCTGGGAATGCTTTGCGTCAGCAGCGCCACCGCATCGATGCCGCGATCGGTGGCGCCGCCGGGCCGTGCCGCTGCATGGCGCGACAACGGCATCGCCAGCACGGCGGCCATCAGTAGCGCGCTACCGCCCAACGCCACGCTGACAGCCAGCCGCCGCGCAAGCTCCGGCCCCACGGCACCGCCGCCACGCCAGGATACGCCAAAATCGCCCATCAGCGCCCCGCTCACCCAGCGCAGATATTGCCCCGGCAAGGACCCGCCCAGCCCGAACGCGGCGCGCAGGCGAGCCAGCGCCGCCGGATCGGTGGGCTGGTTCGCCTCCAGCAAAGCCAGCAGCGCCGGATCGCCAGGCGCCATCCGCGCCAGACCAAAGGCACATAGGCTGCCCAGCAGCAGCGCCGCCAGCAGCCTCAAGGGGCGCCCATATCTGCATGCAGAATGTAGTAGTCGGAAGGATAGGGACGGTAGCCCGCCAGCCGCGCCGAAACGCCGACATGCCATTGCGGCGTCAGCAGCGGTATTGCGGGAAGCGTGTCGTTCAGCCGCAACGCCGACAGCCGCGCGAGGTCGTGGCGCTGCCCGGCCACCGCCACCCGCAGCCCATCCAGCATGTCGTCCAGCACCGGGTCACGCGCCGCCGACCAGTTCAGGGGGCCGTCGCCACGAAAATACTGCTCCAGGGCGAAGGCGGGGTCGCCGCCCGGCGCGGTATGGTTGGTCCAGAAGGCAGCCTCGAACCTGCCTTGCTGCAAGGCGGGGGTGATTGCCTCTACCGCCTCGGTGCGAATGCGGATGCCCAGGCTTTCCCATTGCGCGCGCACCAGTGGCGCCAGCACCGCGAAGTCGGGCCGTTGCGGGTAGATTGTCAGGGTCAGCGCCAGCACCTGGTCGCCACGGCGACGCACGCCGTCGCGCAATGGCCAGCCTGCTTCGTCAAGCAGGGCGGCGGCGCGCGCCGGGTCGTGCGGCAGGCCCGCTTCCAGCGCCCATGGCATGAAGTCGGGGAATAGGCCGGTGGCAGGGCGGCCGCCCCCCAGCAGCCGGACCAGCTGACGACGGTCGATCGCCAGCGACAGCGCCTGGCGAACTCGCGCATCGCGCAGCGCCGGATGCCGCTGGTTCAGCATCAGCATGTACTGGTAGGCGACCGGTGTCGAAGCAATGCCGATGCCGCGGCCGCGCAGCCGCGGCAGGGTCTCCGCAGCCAGGCCGAAGGCGAGGTCGAAGACGCCGGCCTCCAGCCCGATCGCCAATGCGTTGGGGTCGGTAACGCGGCGGATGGTGACCGGCGGCCGGGCACGGCGGTCGCGATAGAATGGGTTGGCTTCCAGGCGCAGCTGGTCGCCCCGGCGCAGCTCCACCACCCGCCAGGGGCCGGTGAAGTGGTTCCCGTTAGTGGTGTGGCGCGCGATCACGAGGGGAAATTCCGCCAGTAACGCCGCGATGGCGCCCACCCGGCGTTCGGGCGTGATCAGCAGGGTTGTGGCGTCGGCCACCTCGATGGTGGTGGCGCCCAGCCCCCCCGCGGCGCGCGGG
>JACMRO010000287.1 GCA_014376425.1 Rubritepida sp. | reverse complement strand
TACCAATCCTCCTGTATGCAGACCAAGGCATCTCAGGCGGCATATTTGACCCCAGCCTTCGCGATGAGCGCGTTTGGCGTATTGACCGTAACGCTGCGTTTCCGGAGCAAGTCTTTCAACAATGGTGCGGCGCGGTGAGGGACATGGCGTCAGCCAAGCCCACTGTAACTGCCACGCCGCCCACTCCCTCATAAAGCATCAACTCGGGTTCGTCGTTTAGCGCTACCCAGCAAGAACAATTGCAGGCCTCACAGGATCTGCAGCAGCACCATCGAACCGACCCCGGCCACCTTAATGCGGATCTTGGCCATCCGCGGGTGGAACCACGGATCGGCGTCCGGCACATAGGCCGGCTTGTTGTGGTCGCGGGGGAAAGTGGGCACGGGCACTTCCTTGGCTGTTCGCAAAATCTAGCGAGGTGAAATTACCGGAACACCAAACTGTTTTCTGCGGCGGCCGGTGTCGCCCGGCGGCGCCGCCGGGTCCATACTCCGCTAATGAACTGCACCCCCCCCCGCCCTGTGGACGCCGTCATCGCCGCCGCCGCGGCCTTCATGGGCGATCGCATCACCCGCAACGACGCGCTGCGCCAGCAGCACAGCCGGGGCGAGGACACCACCGTACCCACAATGCCCGACGCGGTGGCCTTCGCGCAAACCACCGAAGAGGTGAGCCGGCTGGTCGCGCTCTGCCACCAGCACGCCGTGCCGGTGGTCGCCTTCGGCGCCGGCACCTCGCTGGAAGGGCATGTGAACCCGGTCCGGGCCGGCATCTCGCTTGACCTGTCGCGGATGACCCGCATTCTCGACGTCAGCGCGCCCGACCTGGACTGCCTGATCGAGCCTGGCGTGACCCGGCAACAACTGAACGAGCACCTGCGCGACCAGGGGCTGTTCTTCCCGGTCGATCCGGGCAGCCACTGCACCATCGGCGGCATGTGCGCCACGCGCGCCTCGGGCACCAATGCGGTGCGCTACGGCACCATCCGCGAGAATGTGCTGTCGATGCAGGTGGTGCTGGCCGATGGCCGGGTGATCGAGGTCGGCTCACGCGCCCGCAAGGCGTCGAACGGCTACGATCTGAAGTCGCTGATGATCGGCTCGGAGGGCACGCTGGGCATCATCACCCGCATCCGGCTGAAACTGCATGGCATCCCGGAGGCGACCTCCGCCGCCGTGTGCCAGTTCACCAGCCTGAAGGCCGCCGTGGACACCGTCATCGCCACCTTGCAGATGGGCGTGCCGGTGGCGCGGATGGAACTGCTGGACGAGGTGCAGATGGCAGCCTGCATCGCCTACTCCAAGCTGGAGGGGATGGCAGCGACCCCCACCCTGTTCCTGGAATTCCACGGCACCGAAGCTGGCGTGCGCGAACAGGCGCAGACCGTCGAGGCCATAGCGCTGGATGCCGGCGGTCAGGGCTTCGCCTGGGCGACGGACGCCGAGGCCCGCAACCGGCTGTGGCGCGCCCGGCACGACGCGTACTGGGCGGCGGTGGCCAGCAAACCCGGCAGCCGCGGCATCGCGACCGACGTCTGCCTGCCGATCTCCCACCTGGCCGAGGCGCTGCTGGGCACCAAGGCCGATATCGAGGCCAGCGGCTTCTCGGCGCCGATGGTCGGCCATGTCGGCGACGGCAATTTCCACACCGTGATCCTGCTGGAGGATGACCGGCCCGAAACCCTCGAAGCCGCCTGGGAGCTCGACCGCAAGATCGTCGCGCGCGCCCTGGCGCTGGGCGGCACCTGTTCGGGCGAACACGGCATTGGCCTTGGCAAGCGCGAATTCCTGGAGGCGGAGCACGGCGCCGAGGCCCTGGCGGTGATGCGCTCGGTCAAGCACGCGCTGGACCCGCTGGGCATCCTCAATCCAGGCAAAATCTTTCGCAACTGACGTGACAATCGGTCTCCAGATTCTGGCCCTGACCATGGGCCACGTGTTCAGCAACGCCATCCGCACGTTGCCCGCGGTGGCGGCCGATGTCATGTCGCGCGACCTGGGCATTGGCACCGAGACGCTGGCCTTGCTGACCGGCGCCTTTCCACTCGCTTTCGCGCTGGCCATGGTGCCGGTGGGGGTGGCGCTGGACCGCTGGGGGTCGCGCCGCACCGCGCTGGTGCTGCTGACGATCGCGGGGGCGGGCGCGGTGCTGGCCGCGGTGGCGCCCGGCCCGCTGACCATGCTGGCGGCGCAGAGCATCATCGGCATCGGCTGTTCGGGCATGATGATGGCGCCGATGGCCTTCGCCGCCCGTCACGTTCCGGCCGCCGCCTTCGGCATGTGGGCCGGCATCGTCCAGGCCACCGGCAATTCGGGCATGCTGCTTTCGGCCAGCCCGCTGGCCTGGCTGGTCGAACATCAGGGCTGGCGCGCCGGATTTTGGGCCTGCGCCGGGCTGGCGGGGCTGGCTTTCCTGGCAGTGGCCCTGCTGGTGCGCGAGGCGCCGCCCGCCGGCCCGCCGCGCCGCATGCTGGACGATGCGCGCGCCGTACTGGCCTTCACCGTCTCGCGACCGCTGCTGTCGGCCATGGCGCTGGCCTTCGTCAGCTTTGGCGTGATGCTGGGGCTGCGCGGGCTGTGGGGTGGGCCTTGGCTGATGCAGGTGGAGGGCTTCTCCCGCATCGAGACGGGGAACCTGCTGTTGCTGGCGGCGGCCGCGCTGGTGGTTGGACCATTCCTGGCCGGGCTGCTGGCACGGGTGACGGGTCGGCTGGTGCTGTTGCTCGCCGCAGGCCACCTGGTGGCGGCGGG
>JACMRO010000286.1 GCA_014376425.1 Rubritepida sp. | reverse complement strand
CTGGCCGGAGCGGGTGAAGCTGATGCAGCCCAACGGGATCGGCCGCAGCGAAGGCGCGCGGGTCCGTTCCCGGCTGGCGGCGGACAGCCCCGACGCCGTGGCGGCCGCCACCGGTAAGGCGGGCCTGACCGCAGCGGCGCCGGCGCCGGCCGGTGACCTGGCCCAGATCGAAGTGTTCACCACCCGCCCCGACACGCTGTTCGGCATGTCCTCCCTCGCCGTCGCCGCCGAGCACCCACTGGCCGCCGCCTGCACCCTTCCCGGCGCCGCCGAATTTGTCGCCGAATGCCGTAGCCAGGGCACGTCCGAGGCGGTGATCGAACAGGCGGAAAAGCGCGGCTTCGACACCGGCTTTCGGGTCGAACATCCCTTCAACGGCCGCACCTACCCGGTGTGGATCGCCAATTTCGTGCTAATGGAATACGGCACGGGCGCGATCTTCGGCTGCCCCGCGCATGACCAGCGCGACCTGGATTTCGCCCGAAAATACGGGCTTGAGGTGACGCCGGTGGTCGCCAGCCCCGACCCGATCGCCGACACCGCCTTCACCGATGATGGCGCGTTGATCAATTCCGACTTCCTCGATGGCCTGAACGTCGCTGAAGGCAAGCGCGCCGCGATCGACCGGCTGGCGGCCAACGGCCAGGGCCAGGGCGTGGTGAACTGGCGCCTGCGCGACTGGGGCATCAGCCGCCAGCGCTACTGGGGCTGCCCCATCCCCGTCATCCATTGCGAGGCCTGCGGCGTGGTGCCGGTGCCACGCGCGGACCTGCCGGTGCGGCTGCCCGACGACGTGGACTTCTCCCGCCCCCCCTTCAACCAGCCCGGCAACCCGCTGGACCATCACCCGACCTGGAAGCACGTGCCCTGCCCGCGCTGCGCCGCCCCGGCACGGCGTGAGACCGACACCTGCGACACCTTCGTCGACAGCTCCTGGTATTTTGCCAGATTCGCCTCGCCGCACGCCGCACAGCCGGTGACGCGGGCAGCAGTCGACGGCTGGCTGCCGGTGGACCAGTACATCGGCGGCATCGAGCACGCGATCCTGCACCTGCTCTACTCCCGCTTCTTCACCCGCGGCATGCGCGACACCGGGCATCTGGGCCTGGCCGAGCCCTTCGCCGGCCTGTTCACCCAGGGCATGGTCACGCATGAAAGCTACAAGGGCAGCGACGGCCGCTGGCTCTACCCCGAGGAGGTCGAGAAGCGCGCCGACGGCACCGCCGTGACGCGGGAGGGCCATGAGCCCGTGACCGTCGGCCGCGTCGAATCGATGAGCAAGTCGAAGCGCAACACGGTCGACCCCGGTGCCATCATCGCCCGCTACGGCGCCGACACCGCGCGCTGGTTCATCCTCAGCGACAACCCGCCCGAGCGGGACATGGAGTGGAGCGAGGCCGGCGCCGCCGGTGCCTCGCGCTTCGTCCAGCGGGTGTACCGCCTGGTGACCTCAAGCCTGCCGCTGGCCGATGCGGAGCCGACGCCGGCGTCGAAAAAACTGCGCCAAGTCACCCACCGCGCCATCGCCGCTGTGACGCTGGCGTTGGAAACCTTCGCCTACAATGTGGGGGTCGCCCGCATCCATGAATTCGCCAACGCGATCACGGATGCGCCGCCCGATGCGGCGGCGGCCCGGCCCGAGGCGCTGGAGACGCTGATCCGCCTCTGCGCGCCGATGATGCCGCATCTTGCCGAGGAGCTGTATGCCGCCATGCAGCCCGCCGCCTGCGCCCTGGTGGCCGAGCTGCCATGGCCCGAGGCCGACCCCGCATTGCTCGGGGCCGAGACGGTTACCCTGGCCGTTCAGGTGCTGGGCAAGCTGCGCGCCACCATCGAGGTGCCGCTCGATGCCGATGAGGCGAGCAT
>JACMRO010000285.1 GCA_014376425.1 Rubritepida sp. | reverse complement strand
CCTCGACAGCGCCGCCCTGCTGGCCGACATGGCCGCGGGCCGGGTCGCAGCCATCGCCGGCTTCCAGGGCGTCGCCTCCGGCGCGGGGGGCGTCGCCTCCGGCGCGGGGAGTGTGGAGGCCGGCCGCATCTCCACCCTCGGCCGCGGCGGGTCCGACCTCTCTGCCGTCGCCATCGCCGCCGCCCTGGGCGCTGAGCGCTGCGACATCTACACCGACGTGGATGGCATCTACACGACCGACCCGCGGATCGTTAAAAACGCCCGCAAGCTGGAAAAAATCTCGTTTGAAGAGATGCTGGAGCTGGCTAGCGTCGGCGCCAAGGTGCTGCAGACCCGCAGCGTCGAGATGGCCATGAAGCACGGCGTCAGGATTCAGGTGCTGAGCAGTTTTACCGATGCCCCAGGCTCCTTTGTGGTCAGTGAGGACGAGATTGTGGAAAAGTTGCTGGTCTCCGGCGTCGCCTATTCGGCCGATGACGCGAAGGTGACGCTGCGCCGGGTGCCTGACCGCCCTGGCATCGCCGCCCGCCTGTTCGGCGCGCTGGCCTCGGCGCATGTCAACGTCGACATGATCGTGCAGAACCTGGGCGCCGACGGCACCACCGACATGACCTTCACCGTGGGCCGCGCCGACCTGGCCCGCGCGCAGGAGGTGCTGCAGGGCCTGCGCGGCGCGCTGGAATACGAGGCGGTGGTGACCGACCCCAATGTCGTGAAGATCAGCGTCGTCGGCATCGGCATGCGCAGCCATGCCGGCGTCGCGGCCACGATGTTCGACGCGCTTTCGGCCAAGAACATCAACATCCAGGTCATCTCGACCAGCGAGATCAAGGTGAGCGTGCTGATCGAGGCCGCTTATAAGGAGCTGGCGGTGCGCGCACTGCACACGGCCTTCGGCCTCGATGGCCCGATGCCCGCCGAAACTGAAGAGACCGCCGAGGGGCAATCATGAACGTCCAGTCCCTGATGGCGCGCGGCGCCGGCTTCCTGGGCGTCGAACACGGCATCATGTGCGGCGCGATGAGCTGGGTGAGCGAGCGCAACCTGGTGTCCGCCATCTCCAACGCCGGCGCCTTCGGCGTCATTGCCTGCGGCGCCATGCAGCCGGCGCGGCTGGCGGAGGAGATCGTGGCGACCCAGGCGATGACGTCTCGCCCCTTCGGCGTCAACCTCATCACCATGCATCCGCAGCTCGTGCAGCTGCTCGAAGTCTGCATCGCGCACCAGGTCGGCACCATGATCTTTGCCGGCGGCATTCCGTCTGGCGCCATCCTGGCCCAGGCGCGCGCGGCGGGAATGAAGATCATCTGCTTCGCGCCCACCCTGGCCATGGGCCGCCGCCTGGTGCGCGCGGGCGCCGATGCGCTGGTCATCGAGGGCAGCGAGGCCGGTGGCCATATCGGCCCCGTCTCGCTGCAGGTGCTGGCGCAGGAAATCCTGCCGCATGTGCGCGACGTGCCGGTCTTCGTCGCCGGCGGCATCGGCCGGGGCGAGGCGATGCTGTCCTTCCTGGAGATGGGCGCGGCCGGCGTGCAGCTCGGCACCCGCTTCGTCTGCGCCACCGAGTGCATCGCCCACCCGAAATTCAAGGCCGCCTACATCCGTGCCCAGGCGCGCGACGCCATGCCCTCGGTGCAGCTGGACGATCAGTTTCCGGTCGTGCCGGTCCGCGCGCTGAAGAATGCGGCAACCCTACGCTTCATGCAGCACCAGGGCGTCGTGCTGCGGAAATTCCAGTCCGGCGAACTCACCAAGGACGCGGCCCAGCTCGACATCGAGCATTTCTGGGCCGGGGCGCTGCGCCGCGCGGTGGTGGATGGGGATGTCGAGGAAGGCAGCCTCATGGCCGGCCAGTCCGTCGGCCTTGTCACCCGCGAACAGAGCGTAGCCGAGATCATTGCTGAGCTGATCGACCAGGCCAACGCGGCGCTGGCAGCGCGCCGCGATTTTGCCTCAACGCTCGCTCTGGGCTAGGAACCTGCCCGTGTCCTTCAGCATGAAACGCTTCACCCGGACTGAGGCAACCCAGAGCGT
The DNA here is from genome assembly GCA_014376425.1 of Rubritepida sp. Lineage (GTDB taxonomy): Bacteria > Pseudomonadota > Alphaproteobacteria > Acetobacterales > Acetobacteraceae > Rhodovarius. The sequence goes on along the minus strand of JACMRO010000285.1, from coordinate 2,187 downwards.
CGATACCGCACGCCTGGGCGATGAGCTGCGCGACGCGCGTGAGGCGTCGGGCCTGTCGATCGACGACATGAGTGCCGCGCTGCGTATCCGCCGCGTCTACCTCGTGGCGCTGGAGGAGGGGCGGGTGCGCGACCTGCCGAGCCCGGCCTATGCGCTGGGCTTCGTGCGCAACTATGCCAACGCGTTGGGGCTGGACGCGTCCGACCTGGTGCGCCGCTTCCGCGAACACGCAGGCACCGGCGTGCAGCGGAAGCAGGATCTGGTTTTCCCCGAGCCGGTGACCGATCGCGGCATGCCCGCCGGCATCGTTATCCTGTTTGGCATCGGCATCGCCATCGCGGCCTATGCCGGCTGGTACAACTGGACGCGCAGCAGCGACCGCAGCGTGGATGCGGTGCCCGCCGTGCCGTCGCGTCTCGAACGTGCGGCGCGCGAGGGCACGCCGGTCGACCCGCCGGTCTCCCAGGGGCCCGCCGGGCCGCCCAGCTCGGTGCCGATGCCCACGCCGGTGCCGGTTCCCATCGTCATCCCACCGCCGCCACCGCCACCCCCGCCGCCGCTCAGCCCCAACGACACCAGCCGCGTCGCCTTCCGCTTCAAGGGCGACAGCTACATCCAGGTGCGGATGCCGAACCAGCAGGCGATCGTCGCCCGCGTTTTCCGCAACGGCGAGACTTACACGCCGCCCAACCAATGGGGCCTGGTGATCAGCGTGGGCGTGGTGAACAATGTCGACGTCCTGGTCGATGGCCAGACCCAGCCCGGCTTCACGCCAGGGCAGGGGATCAGGCGGGACGTGCCGATCGACCCTGCGCTGTTCAGGGCCGGCCCGGTGCCGGTCGGGGCGCGGGCGGTTACGCCGGCGCCGGTGGCCCCGCCTGCGGCGCGGCCGGCCACACCAGGGTCCGCACCCGCGTCCGCACCAGGAGCCGTATCCGGGGCGCCACCAGCCGCTGGTCGTCCGGCCACGCCCGGGGTACCCGGCGCCGCCGTCCCCGGGGCCACACCTGGGGCCGCTCCCGTGGTGAACTCGGCGCGGCCGGCTGGCTTGCCCGCCGCGCCACAAATGCCCGCACCGACGCCGAGCGCCGCTCCCGCCGCAGGCACAGCGCCGGGTGGAGCCACACCCCGCCCAACAATCCCGCCCGGCCCGTCGCAGCCGGGGACGCCGCCGGTTGCCGCCCCGCGGCCGGCGACAGGCCCGGGCAACGTCCAGCCTTCCTCCAACCTGCCTACCGCGCCGCGCGGCAATCCTGTACCGTAGCTGCAAATCGCCATTGAACCCCCCGCGCCCCTCGCCCGCCGGCGCGGAACGGAGTAGCACCCGATGTCTTCCTACCGCCCCTACCAGCATATAGAGCGCCGGAAGTCTCGGCAGATCAGCGTCGGCAAGGTGCTGATCGGCGGAGACGCGCCGATCTCGATCCAGACGATGACCAACACGCTGACCAGCGATGCCGCGGCGACCATTGCGCAGATCCGTCTGTCCGAAATGGCTGGCGTGGACATCGTTCGGGTGAGCTGCCCCGACGAGGAAAGCACCGCCGCCCTGGCCGAGATCGTGCGCGAGGTGAATGTCCCCATCGTCGCCGACATCCACTTTCACTACCGCCGCGCCATCGAGGCGGCACGCGCAGGCGCCGCCTGCCTGCGGATCAACCCCGGTAATATCGGCAGCGCCGAGCGGGTGAAGGAAGTGATCTCCGCCGCCCCCGCCCACGGTTGCTCGATCCGCATCGGCGTCAACGCCGGGTCGCTTGAAAAGCACCTGCTGGAGAAATACGGCGAACCCAACCCGGAGGCCCTGGTGGAAAGCGCGCTCTGGCACGCCGACCATCTGCTGCAGAACGACTTCCACGAGTTCAAGATCAGCGTGAAGGCGAGCGACGTATTCCTCGCCGTAGCCGCCTATCAACAGTTGGCGGACGCCTGCGACCACCCGCTGCACATCGGCATCACCGAGGCCGGGGGCTTGCGGACCGGCACGGTGAAGAGCGCGATCGGCCTGGGCAACCTGCTCTGGGCCGGCATCGGCGACACGCTGCGCGTCTCCCTCTCGGCCGAGCCGGAGGAGGAGGTGAAGGTGGGGTGGGAGCTGCTGAAGTCGCTGCACCTCCGCAACCGCGGCGTGAAGGTGATCTCCTGCACCAGCTGCGCCCGGCAGGGCTTCGACGTGATCCGCACGGT
>JACMRO010000284.1 GCA_014376425.1 Rubritepida sp. | reverse complement strand
TCACCGGCTTCGTGCTGCGGCAGTGGTTCGCGGAGAGCCAGATCAGCCTGGTCGATATCGGCCTGACGGCGCTGATCGGCCTGGCATATTCCTTCAAGTCCCTCTGGGCGCCGGTGCTGGACCAGATGGCGCCACCCATGCCACTCAAAAGGTTAGGGCAACGGCGCGGCTGGCTGCTGTGCATCCAACTGCCGCTTATCCTCGCCATCGCAGCGCTGGGCTGGACCGACCCGGGCAGCGCCGCGGTCGCCACGGTCGCGGTCGCGGTGGTGGTGGCGTTCCTCTCCGCCAGCCAGGACATCGTCATCGACGCCTGGCGCATCGAGATGCTGGCCGAGGCGGAGCAGGGGCTGGGGCTGGCGGCCTATGTCTGGGGCTATCGCGGCGCGTTGCTGGCGGCCAATGCGGGCGGGCTGTCGCTGGTCGCGGTCATCGGCTGGGACGGCATGTTCCTTTACGCCGCCGCACTCGTGCTGGTGGGCGTGGCGGCCACGCTGCTGGGGCGCGAGGCGCCGCGGGTGGCGACCGCGTCCCTGCCCTGGGCCGCCCGGCTACGGGCCGGCGTGGTCGATCCCTTCGTCGACTTCCTGCGCCGGCCGCATGCCTGGGGCATCCTGGCCTTCATCGCCCTGTTCAAGCTGGGCGAGGCGCTGGCCGGCATCATGACCGCGCCCTTCTACCGCGAGTTGGGTTTCTCACGCGGCGAGGTCGCCGCCGTTTCGGGCGGTTTTGGGCTGTTCGCGGTGCTGGTGGGGGCGCTGGCAGGCGGCTGGCTGGTGCTGCGCATCGGCACCGGCCGCGCGCTGATCCTGACCGGCGTGGCCCAGATGCTGTCCAACCTGATGTATCTGGTGCTGCTGCAGGCCGGCCACTCCCTGCCCTGGCTGACCGCGCAGGTCGGCGTCGAGAATTTTACCGACGGCTTGGCCGATGCCGCCTTCTTGACCTACCTCTCGGCACTGACCAGCCGCGCCTTCACCGCCACCCAATACGCGCTGCTCTCCTCGCTCGCCTCGGTGCCGCTGCGGATACTGGGGGGCACGGCGGGAATCTGGGCGGTGCAGCTGGGCTGGTTCTGGTTTTTCGCCATGACCACGGCGGCGGCCCTGCCGGCGATGGCGCTGATGCTGTGGCTGCTCTCCCGCCTGCCTGCTAGACCGGTGCCATGAACCCGCTGCTCGAACCCTGGACCACCCCCTTCGGCCTGCCGCCCTTCGACCGCATCCTGCCCGAACACTTCGCGCCGGCGATGCGCGCCGCGATGGAGGAGAACCTGGCCGAGATCGCCGCCATCGCGACCGATCCGGCGGCCGCGACCTTCGCCAACACCATGGAAGCGCTGGAGCGCTGCGGCCGCGCCCTGGGCCGCGTCACCGCCACCTTCTTCAACCTGGCGTCATCCAACGCCACGGATGCGATGCAGGAGATCGAGCGCGAAATGGCGCCCGCCCTGGCCCGGCACCACAGCGCCGTCATGCTCGACCAAGGGCTGTTCGGCCGCATCGACGCGCTGCACCGCGCCGGCCTGGCGCTGGAGCCCGACCAGGCCCGCCTGCTCGAACGCAGCCACAGCACCTTCAGCCGCGCCGGCGCGGCCCTGGATCAGGCTGGCCGCGCCCGCATGGCGCAGATCGCCGAGCGCCTGGCCACGCTGCACACCGATTTCGGCCAGAACGTGCTGCGCGACGAAACCGAGTGGCAGATGGTGCTGGATGAGGCCGAGCTCGATGGCCTGCCCGACTTCGCCCGCGCCGCCGCCGCCCAGGCCGCCGCCGAGCGTGGCGTCACCGGCCATGCCATCACCCTGTCCCGCTCCTCGGTCGAGCCGTTCCTGGTCTTCTCCACGCGGCGCGACCTGCGGGAGCATGCCTGGCGCGCATGGGTGGCGCGCGGCGATGCCACCAACCCCTCCCTGATCCGCGAGATTCTGGCGCTGCGGCAGGAGCGCGCGCGTCTGCTGGGCTTTGCCGACTTCGCCACCTACCGGCTGGATGACTCGATGGCCGGCAGCCCGCAGGCCGCCGAGGCGCTGCTGCGCCAGGTCTGGACTCCCGCCCGGGCGCGCGCCGAGCTGGAGCGCACCGAGCTGGAAGCCCTGGCCGGCCACGCCATCGAACCTTGGGACTGGCGGCACTACGCCGAGCGTTCGCGGCGCGAGACGCACGCCGTCGATGAAGCGGCGCTAAAACCCTATTTCCCGCTGGAGGGCATGCTGGCCGCTGCCTTCGACGTAGCCGGCCGCTTGTTCGGCCTGCATTTCGCCGAACGGCCCGGCACGCCGCTCTATCACCCCGACGCCCGAGCCTTCGAGATGACGGACGCGGCGGGCACCCATCGCGGCGTCTTCCTGGTGGATTGCTTCGCTCGTGCGCAGAAGCGCTCCGGCGCCTGGATGAGCAGTTTTCGGGATGGCGAGACACTGGACGGGACGGTGACGCCCATCGTCATCAACAACAACAATATCGCGCGCAGCGACCCCGCATTGCTGAACTTCGACGAAGCCGAGACGCTGTTCCACGAATTCGGCCATGCGCTGCACGGGTTGCTTGGGGTGACGCGCTACCCGTCGCAAAGCGGCACCTCGGTGCTGGGCGACTTCGTGGAGTTTCCCAGCCAGGTGCTGGAGCACTGGCTGTCGGTGCCCGAGATCCTGCGCACCCACGCCCGGCACCACGCGACCGGCGAGAAGCTGCCCGAGGCGCAGCTCGATGCGCTGCTGGCCGCGCGCAACGCCGGCCAGGGCTTCGCGACCGTCGAGTTCGTCTCGGCCGCTTTGATCGACCTGGCGCTGCACCGCCATCCCGACCCGGCCGGGCTGGACCTCGGAGGCTTTGAGGCAGCATTCCTGGCCGAACTGGGCATGCCGGCGGGCATCGTGCTGCGGCACCGCCCACCACATTTCCAGCATCTCTTCGCCGGCGGCGGCTACGCGGCCAGCTACTACGCCTACATGTGGGCCGAAGTGCTGGATGCCGACGGCTCCGAGGCCTTCGAGGAGGCCGGCGATCCCTTCGACCCGGCGCTGGCCGGGCGGTTGAAGGCGGTGTTCGCGGCCGGCCACAGCGCGCCGCCGATGGTGCTGTACGGGCGCTTCCGCGGCCGGCCGGCGGGGGGGGCAGCGCTT
>JACMRO010000283.1 GCA_014376425.1 Rubritepida sp. | reverse complement strand
GGCATCCAGGCCAACAACGACTGGAAGGAAAAGCTGGGCGAGGAATGGCGCCAGTACGAGCAAATCTTCCCGGCGCTGGCCAGGAGCAGCATCGACCGGGTCAGCCTGGAGTGCTATCACTCGCACGTGCCACCGCATTTGATGAAGCTGCTGGAAGGCAAGGACGTGATGGTCGGCGTGATCGACGTCGCCAGTGACGTGATCGAGACGCCGGAGCAGATCGCCGACACCATCGGCCAGGCGCTGCAGTTCGTCGCCAAAGACCGGCTGTTCCCCTGCACCAACTGCGGCCTGGCGCCGATGGACCGTGAGGTCGCATTGAAGAAGCTGCAGGCCCTGGGCGCCGGCGCCGAGCTGGCCCGCCGGCGTTACGGCGGATGACGCGGCTGCATTCCGGCGCCACGAATCGCATCCAGGCGGTATTGCAGGAACAGGTCGACCGGGGCCGCATTCCGGGCGCCGTGGCGCTGGTCTCGCTGGGTGGCGAGCCGGTCTTCTCCGAGGCGCTGGGCCGCCAGGACCCGGCCGCTCCCGGTGCCATGCGGCTCGATTCGATCTTTCGCATCTACTCGATGACCAAGCCGGTGGTCTCACTGGTAACCATGATGCTGGTGGAGCAGGGGCGGCTGCAGCTGACGGATCCGGTTTCGAAGTACCTGCCGATGTTCGAGCGCCCGCAGGTGGCGTTGCCCGGCGATGGCGGCGTCCAATTGGTGCCCGCCGTGCGAGAAGCCACGGTGCACGACCTGTTGCGGCACACGGCGGGCCTGACTTACGAATTCATGGGCGACGGTCCGGTGCAGCGGCAGTACACCGAGGCGGCGCTAAGCTCGCGCAAGCGCACCAACCTCGAATTCTGCGAAGCCCTGGCGGCCATCCCGTTGGCTTTCCAGCCGGGCAGCTGCTGGGAATACAGTCGTGCCACCGACGTCCTGGGCGCGCTGCTCGAAGTTGTGACCGGGCAGCCGCTCGGCCAGCTTCTGACGCAAACGGTGTTCGCGCCGCTCGGCATGAACGACACCGGCTTCGCGCTGCCCGAGTCGAGTTTTTCCCGCCTGGCGGAACCGTTCCCGGTCGATCCGGACAGCGGCGAGGCGGTGCGGTTAATGGAAAACCGGCGCCCGCCCCGCTTCGAATCCGGGGGGGGCGGCCTGCTGTCCTCCGCTCCCGACTACGCCCGCTTCCTGCTGCTACTGCGAAACCGCGGGACCCTTGACGGCGTGCGGCTGCTCTCGCCACACACCCTGGCGTGGATGACGTCCGACCACCTCGGATCGATCCCGGCGCAGGGCGACCTGCTGCCGCCAGGCCATGGGTTCGGCCTGGGCTTCGCGGTTCGCACCCACGCCGGACTGGCGCCGACCCCGGGCTCGGTCGGCAGCTATTTCTGGTCGGGCCTGGGCGGCACCTCGTTCATCGTCGACCCGACCCAGGATATGTTCGCGCTGCTGCTGACCCAGGCGCCAGGCCAGCGAAAGTATTTCATCCGGCTGCTGCGGCAACTGGTGTACGGCGCGCTTGACTGAGCGGCCCGCCGGTGTAGTCTCGTCGGCATGACATCCCACGACCACCCACATCCGCATCCGCATCCCGACGACGGCACCAGTGCCCAGTCACTGTCGCCGCTGAACGATGAGCCGGTCGCGCCCTGGAAGCACGACGGCGTGCGGGTGATTGCAGGCAACCAGCTTGACGCCAACACTGCGCAGACACCCGGCATGGACCGCAAGGCGGCGATCAACTTCGCCCGGGTTGGGGCCCAGAAGCTGTGGGCCGGCACCGTGACCATCCACGCCAACGCCAAGACCGGGGCCCATCACCACGGCCACCTCGAAAGCGTGATCTTCATCGTCCGCGGCCGGGCCCGGATGCGCTGGGGCGAGCAACTGCAGTACACGGCGGAGGCCGGCCCGGGCGATTTCATCTACGTGCCGCCTTATGTGCCGCACCAGGAAATCAATGCCAGCCCGACCGAGCCACTGGAGTGCGTCTTGTGCCGCAGCGACGGCGAGGCGGTGGCGATCAACCTCGACATCGAGCCGGTGGAGCGGCCCGAACAGGTGCTTTGGGTCGACCCGACCCATCCTCACGGGGCCGTGTAGTCCAACACGCGCGACCTTTGCCGGGTCGCCGGATGCGACTCGCGATGACGCATCGCGTGGCCCCACGACGTCATCCTGGCCGGCGTCGGACACCTCCTACGCCGACGCGGGAGGATTTCCGGGGGCAAAGTTCAGGCCGCCTACAGGGTGGAGTGAGGCTCAGCCGGTAAAAAAGCGGTTGATTCACGCAGGGGTAACCTATGACCTTCAAGCTCGAATGCCGCGGCCTGGGACTGCTCCCATCGCTGCTGCTGGACGGTGGGGCCACCCCCGCCGCCGCCCGCGGGCCCCCCACCCCCCCCACCCCCCGCGGGCCCGCGCGGCCGCGC